>JAOUFE010000193.1 GCA_029858425.1 Spirochaetia bacterium
ATGCCGCAGCATCTTCCTGAAAAAAATATGTAGAACCCGGAGACATCTCTTACACATCAGGCGGCTTTTGCGGATTTCTTATTATGAAAAACACTCGCGGGAGTCAAATAATTTAAACTCGAATGCGGTCGTTTTTCATTATACCATTTCAAATATTCCTTAAATAATACTCGGTATTGTTCTAAAGGTAATTTATCTGGAACTCTCGCGGAAAATTCTCTTAACACGGTTTGATTAAATCTTTCAATCTTGCCATTATGTTGAGGCGTGCGCGGTCTGATCAGATGGTGTTGAACTTTATGCTCAGCAAGGAGTTGCTCAAATGCCGCAAGTCTTGATTCTTTCTGGCGTGTATGGTTTAATTCAGAAACATATCGGTTTGTAAATTCCGTCCCATTGTCAGTTTGCACAAGTTGTGTCAGACCAATTTGGGTAAGATAAATTTCCAGCGTTGAGGTTGCTTCAAAACCTCCTTTTTCATTCCAGAGTTCACCGAAAGTATACCGGCTGCAATCATCAATAAAGCCCACCATGTAGACCCGGTGGTCGAAATTATCCGTTAAACCTGTCCAGAGAGTGTCTGCCTGGGTTCTCTCCAGTGGTTTCGTGGCGCTGTAGCGACGACTAAATGCGTTTGGCTTTACCGTACGATATTTTTTACTGTACCCTTTCCTTTTAATAATCTCGCATATTGTGGAGTGTCCAATTCTTCTGCCTTTTTGATTTTTAAATTCTATGGCCAGTTTCCGATCGGAATTACCATGTTTCTTGTATAACTCCACAATAAAATTTTCGTCATCTTCTGATGTTTTGCTGGGACAATGATGAGGTCTACGCGACTGATCTTTCAGGCAGTTTAAATCATAAGAATTTTTTTTCAAACACTTCAACCATGTGTAAAAAGTCTGGCGCACCAGACCTTGTGCATCGCAACCCTGTCGAATTGATTTGGCCTCAAGAACTAAAACAATCAAACGCGCTTTTCGTCTGATTGTATCGCTTCGAATTCCTTTTAAATTTTGCTGGATGCGCTGACGGGTAATCAAATATCTTTCCATTGTAGTTTGTCTCCTTTTCGGTTAGTTGCGCAAAACCATTCTGAAAAGGAGACTTCCTACTTAAAAGAATTTCTCCGAAATGTGTCAGATATCTCCCCGGGTTGCAGATTTTATTTTTTAATTATTCTTGACGGTAATAATCACTTCTAAATTATTAAAATTCCTATATCAACAAACCAATGAAAAAAGCAATAATTATCGGGGCAACTTCAGGTATCGGCAGAGCGTTATCCATCATTCTATCGAAAAATGGTTATACTGTTTGCGCTGCAGGCAGACGGACGGATTTACTGAAATCGCTCCAGTCTGAATTGTTGCCAGGTTCTCTTGTTCGCGCCATGGATATTTCCGATATTAAAAATGCAGTTAACACCTTTAATAAGATCTGTACAGATCTAAAAGGGGCAGATTTGATCGTCATATCCGCGGGAACAGGCCATCTTAATCCTGACCTGGAATGGCTCAAGGAAAAAGAAACCATCGATGTGAATGTTTCCGGTTTTTCTGCTATCGCAGGGGCTGCATATCGTCATTTCGCAGAACAGGGATACGGACACCTGGTCGGCATATCCTCTCTTGCCGGCATCAGGGGTGGCGGCGGAGCTCCAGCGTATAACGCCTCAAAGTCTTTTATCTTCAACTATCTGCAGGGGCTAAGACATAAAAGTGCAAAAATGAACCTGCCAATTTACATAACGGATATCCGTCCAGGTTTCGTAGATACGGCAATGGCTCAAGGTGAAGGCTTGTTCTGGGTACAATCGCCAGAAAAGGCAGCCAGGCAAATATTCCTGGCGATACAGAAGAGAAAAAAAGTAGCCTATATTACAAAAAGGTGGACTTTAATTGCATGGATACTTCGAATGCTGCCTGACGTAATCTACCACAAACTATAGAACATACATTTTATTATTTTAATAGTATTTTTTGTATCTATAGCAATACCGGGTGAACATATCAACGAAGTTTTCCTGAATACATACAACCTGGCAAAATAATATTTGACATTGCAGGAACAAAGCCGTTTATAATATTCAAAAATATGACATCGAAAAACACTGTATCGCTTGAAGCGGGTACAATCGAATATTACACATACGGCTCACCGAAATCGCAACCCATTTTGTTTATTCATGGGGTACTTGTGAATCATAAACTTTGGGAGTTAATTTGTCCTAAGCTCGCAGAAAATTATTATTGTATTGTTCCGACATGGCCGCTCGGAGCACACACACAGCCCCTGCATCCTGATGCAGATGTTTCCCCCGAGGGTATGGTTGATATTATCATCAGTTTCATGGATGCGCTGCAGCTGAAGCGCGCGACCCTGGTGGGTAATGACAGCGGTGGCGCCCTTTGCCAGATGATGGTTGAACGCCATCCTCAGCGGATTCACCGACTGGTTCTCACATCCTGCGATGCCTACGATATCTGGCTCCCCTTGCTTTTCAAGTATCTGGAATTTTCAGCCTTCATACCGGGAATGCTTTGGTTATTGGGACAAACAATGCGTATTCGTCCCATACGGAAACTCCCCATAGCATTCGGCTGGCTGTCCAAACGCATGCCCCGGGTGGTTTCTGACAGCATTGCCGCTCCCCTTGCCCGCTCTGGCGGTGTCCGTCGTGATGCAGGAAAATTTTTACGCGGAATTTCTCCAAAACTGACAAGGAAAGCGGCAAAAAGTTTTTCTAAATTTTTATCCCCTGTTTTAATTGCCTGGTCGCGACAGGATCGTTTTTTCCCGTTGGAACATGCCGAGCGTTTAAATCGCGATTTTCCTGATGCGCGACTGGTTCTTATCGAAGATGCCTATACATTTTCCGGAATCGACAACCCGACACAACTGGCAGACACGATTAAAAAATTTTTAAATAAAACAAAATA
>JAOUFE010000084.1 GCA_029858425.1 Spirochaetia bacterium
AACTCCGCTAATGGAAAGCCCGTTAACGACCGACAAGTCGGTTGTTTCTTTGGCATTTTTGCGACCATTTAAAATTTTAACGCCGCCTTCTTTTGCTGAAACCACACCCCATCGAACCAGAGTGTCCAGGTTTAATTCGGTAATTTTTCCGTCTCTTGCTTTCTTAAGCTGTCCGACAAGATATGGAATTGTAATAACAGATAAATTTTCACGGTGAATATTCGTAAAGCCGCGTTTTGGAACTCGACGGTGTAATGGATTTTGTCCACCCTCAAACCAGGCCGGAATGGATACGCCAGATCGGCTCTTTTGTCCTTTTACTCCGCGTCCACATGTTTTTCCAAGACCCGAACCTGTTCCGCGTCCTACCCTTCTTCTGTCTTTTCTTGCTGCTGGATTTGGCTTTAAATTATTCATTTAATATCCTCAACTTTTACAAGGAAGCTTACTTTATCAATCATTCCCTCAACCTGGGGGGATAGTTTATGATCCCTGCTTTTACCAATGCCGGTTAATCCCAGAGATTTTAATGTAGCCTTTTGCTTGTCTGTTCTTCTTATGCTGCTTTTAATCTGGGTTATTTTAATTTTTTTTTCTGCCATAAGATACTCTTTGTTTATTATTCCGTTACCGGTGTTTCTGTAGCATTTTTACTTACAATTCCCAGATCTTTACGTTTTTCCTGGCGTCTTCTGGAGCTATATTCGCCAAACATTTTTTTTAACGAAACGGATCGCCTTTCTTTGGCCTCTTCAATGGTTTCCAACTGGTTTAATCCATCCAGAGTAGCCTTTACGATATTTAATTTATTACTGGAACCCAATGATTTTGTTAATATATCCTGAATACCCGCAAGTTCTACAACAGCTTTAACTGCCTCACCAGCAATAATACCTGTACCTGGAGCGCATGGTTTTAGCAATACGCGCGCAGACTTGAATTTACCTGTTACTTCATGAGGTATAGTAGATCCCTGACGTTTTATTTTAGTAAGTCCTTTTTTTGCGTGCTCAATGCTTTTTCGAATCGCTTCTGGAACCTCGCGGGCTTTGCCAAATCCCAAACCCACGTATGAATCTGAGTCTCCAACGACTGTTAACGCGTTAAATGAAAAGCGTCGACCGCCTTTTACAACTTTGGCCACGCGAGCCATATTTACAACTCGCTCCGTAAGCTCTATTTCTACCGTATCGATTACAACCGTATTTCTTTTTACCGGTTCTTTTGATTTTCCTGATTTTCTTGTACCTGATCTTTGCTGCATTAGATTTTCACACCTTTTTCACGAAGCTCCGCGGCAAATGCAGCAACTTTTCCGTGATATATTCTACCCCCGCGATCAAACACATATACTTCGCTTAAAGGAAACTTTTTTTCAGACATTTTTTGAACAAATGCATCCGCAAGGTTTTTGGCCTGGGTTATGTTGGATGAATTTTTTCCGGCATTTTCTTTCTTTCCAACAGTACTCACCATAACAAGCGTAGCCCCGGTTGAATCATTAATTAATTGCGCATTTAAATGCTTGTTCGAAACATGAAAATAAATCCTCTTATGGTTATTCCGGTTCTTGATTTTCAGCTTTCTACGCGCTCTTATTTTTTTTGACGAATGTTGACCATGGATAGACATATTTATCTATTACTCCTATTTCTTACCGGCTTTTCCGGCCTTTCGTTTTACTTGTTCATTCTCATAGCGAATTCCCTTCCCTTTATATGGCTCGGGAGGTTTCTGTGAGCGAATATCGGATGCCATTTGACCCACACGCTGTTTGTCAATTCCGCTAACATTAATTTTCGTCGGTTCAGAACATTCCACTTTCACATCAGGAGGAATATTCAGAATTACCTCATGAGAAAAACCTATGTTCATCACCAGAGTATTACCTTTTTTTTGCGCTCTGTAACCTACCCCTTGCAATTCAAGGTTTCTGGTAAATCCGGTGGTAATCCCTGTTACAGAATTTTTTAATAGTGATCTTACGAGTCCATGCTTGGCTCGTACTGGTTTGTCTTCTGATGTACGACTGACTTTCATAACATTGTCTGCGACGTTTACCTGGATATCCGCAAATAAAGGTATGCTTAAAACACCCTTTGGCCCGGAAATATCAACAGCATCGCTTTTAATATCGACTTTAACGCCAGCCGGGATTTCTATAACTTTATTTCCAATTCTCGACATCTTACCACACCTTGCAAATAAATTCGCCGCCAATATTCTGTAGTTTTGCATCTTTACCCGTCATAACGCCCCTGGAAGTTGAATAAATATTCAATCCAATATTGTTCAATGCCGGGCTAATTTCGCTACTGCCCTGATATACGCGGCGACTTGGTTTTGAAACACGATCCACGCCCCGGATAACCGGCTTGTTCTTATGATATCTTAAGTCCACTTTAATCATTGGCCTGTTACCATCTTTATATGGAATAAACTCCTGAATAAATCCTTCTTCCTTTAATATTTTCAAAATTTTCTCGACTATCCCGTTGGCCACAATCTCAACTTGTTCATGCCCCGCTCTTTGAGCATTTCTAATTCTTGTTAAGCAATCCGCTATTAAATCTGACATATTATACCTACCATGATGATTTTGTAACGCCAGGAATCTGTCCCCGGGACGCCATTTCCCTAAAGCAAATCCTGCACATTTCAAAGCGCCGCATAAAAGCATGAGACCTGCCGCATAATGGGCATCTTGCATAACCTCTAACGTTGAATTTTGGTTTTCTGCTTTGCTTAGCTATTAATGATTTTTTTGCCATATATTACCTGATTACTTCTTAAAAGGAAAATTAAACTTTTGCAGGAGTTTTCGAGAATGCTCAATATCTTTGCTCCGAATTGTAAAGGTGATATCCATACCATGAATACTGCTTACCTGATCGACGTTAATTTCGGGAAAAATAATCTGCTCCTTGATTGCAAACGAATAGTTTCCATTTTGATCAAAAGATTTCCCGCTTAATCCGTTAAAATCCCTGACCCGGGGCAGAGCAACGTTTATCAGGCGATCTAAAAATTCATACATTATTTTTCCGCGCAATGTTACCATTACGCCAATTGGCAAACCTTCGCGCAACTTGAAAGCTGCAATGGATTTTTTGGCCTTTGTTTTTACAGCCAATTGACCTGAGATTATTCCAATTTCATCAACGATACCGTCCAATATTTTAGGATCAGCAACCGCTCTTCCTGCGCCAACATTTAGCACTATTTTCCGGAGCAAGGGAACTTCCATAATACTGGATAAACCCAATTCTTTCTTTAATTCAGATGCTATCTTTGTTTTATATTGAGTCTGGATCCGGGCTTCGTTTTTCTTTTCGTTCTTTGCCATTTTAACCCAATTCCTTGTCAGATTTAACTGCAATTCTCAACTTTTTTCCATCTTTAACCTGCATCCTGATCCTGCTTGGTTTTTTTGATTTGGAATCCAGCATTTGAACATTACTGATATGCATCGGAGCTTCCATTTCAACGCTACCGCCTTTTGGGTTTTGCTGGGTTGGTCTTAAAAATTTTTTTCTAAGATTGACTCCCTGAACAATTACCCTGCCTCTTTGCAGATCCATTGCCAGAATTTTTCCTTTCTGACCCCTTGTCTTCCCGGAAATTATAATAACTTCATCATTTACTTTTAAACGCGATTTTATTTTTTTCTTTATTGTTCCAGCCATACCTGTTAACCTTTTATAAAACCTCAGGAGCAAGAGAAATTATTTTCATAAAATTTCTTTCCCTCAACTCACGCGCCACCGGCCCAAAAATACGTGTACCTTTGGGGTTACCCTGCGCATCGATAATAGCGCATGCATTGTCATCAAATCGAATATATGTACCATCTGGTCTGCGCAATTCCTTTTTTGTTCTTACAATTACTGCACGCACAACCTGCTTCTTGTGATCCTTTTTACCAAGCGAATCCTTGAGTCCATATGCCGGCGTAGCGCTTTTTACAGCAACCACAACGACATCGCCTATTCCCGCATATCTCCTGTGTGATCCGCCAATAACTTTGATAATCTGGGCTGTCTTTGCGCCGCTGTTATCTGCAACATTCATCCACGACATTGTTTGAAGCATATTAGGTCACAGCACCTTTTTCAATAGTTGATTTCTTGATCGTTTCAAGCAATTTAAATCTTTTTTTCTTTGAAATGGGACGACAAGATTCAATGGCTACATAGTCCCCTTCATTGGCCTGATTTAGTTCATCGTGAGCCATGATACGCTTGCTTCGGGTAATAAATTTCTTAAACAATGGGTGTTGAATTTTATAATCAACCCGAACCACTATCCCCTTGTCCATTTTTGAGGATACCACAACCCCGCGTATAATACGCCTTTTTATCTGTTTTGCTTCTTGTTTAACCATGTTCATTTAATGCCCGTTGCTTTAATACTGTTAAAATTCGCGCAATGTTTCTTTTGTTTTTCTTGATCTTCTTTACATCAGACAACGATGCAACTTTCACCTTACTGCGCATTTCGTATAATTCCTTGCGTAGATCATCTTCTGCCTTTTTTAGTTCGACAGGCGTAAGATCGGCATAATTGATTTTCTCTTTTTTTGCCTTTTCCGCTTTTGTTTTTGTTTTTTCTTCTTTAATTTTAGCCATATAGCGATGTCAAATTTATTATTCCAGATAACACGTCAATTCTGTTATACTCTGGGTCTCTCCACTATTTTTGTTTTTATTGGCAATTTGGAAGCTGCTCGCACAAGCGCCTCAGTCATAAGCTCCTTGCTTGCCCCTGACATTTCAAACAATATTTTACCAGGTCTTACTACAGCTACATAATATTCTGGATTCCCTTTTCCTTTACCCATCCTCGTTTCAGCGGGTTTTTTCGTAACTGAATGATCCGGAAATATACGAATCCATACCTTGGCGCCTCTTTTTACATGTCTCGTCATCGCCTGTCTTGCAGCCTCGATTTGTCGTGACGTAATTCTTTCGGCAGCCATGGCCTTTAATCCCATTTCACCAAACGCTACATCATTTCCAGCCTTGGACTTGCCTTTTAACCGGCCAGTATGAGGTTTTCTCCATTTTACTCTTTTGGGCGCTAACATAAAATACTCCTATAACTGCAATAGAATATCAGGATTCCCGTCTTTTCACGAGATACTTGTCTTCCTCTTTTCCCTGACTTTCAAAATAATCGCCTGTATAAACCCATACTTTTACCCCGATCTTTCCAAAGGTTGTATCGGCTTCCGCAAATCCATAATCGATCATGGCTCTGAGAGTGTGCAACGGAACTCGCCCTTCAAGATAATGCTCTCTTCGCGCCATATCTGCTCCATTTAATCTTCCGGAAACATTGACTTTTACACCCTGCACGCCGGATCGCAATGCTGCTCGAAGCGCCTGTTTCATAGCTCTTCTAAATGGCATCCGCTCTTCCAGTTGAATTGCAATACCTTCAGCAAGAGATTGTGCTGACGCATCGGGCTTGCTGACCTCTATAATTTTTACTTCCAGGGGTTTGGTTAAAAAAGAAGCAAGTTCTTCTTTCAGGGCTTCAATATTCTTGCCTTTCTGGCCTATAATTACGCCTGGTTTTGTACAATGAAGCTTTACATGAATTTTTTCCGGGAACCTGTCAATTCCCATTTTTATGATACCTGACTTTTTATATTTGTTTTTTATTACCTGGCGAATTTTAATATCTTCATGTAATACTTTTGCATAATTTTCTTTTTTGGCATACCATACGGAATCCCATGTTCGGTTAATTTTTAATCGCAGACCAACTGGATTTACTTTTTGTCCCATTATTTCCTCAATTTTTATTCATCCGAAAGCACTACTGTCAATCGGCTTGTTCTTCTTATAATTCTGTCTGCGCGTCCTCTTGCTTTAGGCATTACCCTTTTCCATGCAGGACCGGCATCCACATATATTTTTTTAACATAGAGTGCGCCTTCTTCAAGTTCCGTAGAAAGAACTTTGGCGTTTGCGGCCGCGCTCATTACTGTTTTTAAAATAATTCCAGATGCTTTTTTGGGGATATTCTTCAGCAAATCTACAGCCTCCGGAAATTCATATCCGCGTACTTCGTTTGCAACCAATCTCACTTTTCTTGGCGACATTCTTATAAAATTTGCGCTTGCTTTTGCTTCCATAATTAACCTTTTTCTTTCTTTTTATCAAGACTTGTATGCCCGCGATATGTTCGTGTGGCTGAAAACTCACCCAGTTTGTGGCCTACCATATTTTCGGTAACAAATACAGGAATAAACTTGTTTCCGTTATGAACCATGATAGTGACCCCTACCATTTCAGGGAATATAGTGGATCTGCGAGACCATGTTTTCAACGGTTTTTTGTCTCCACTAGCTCTGACTTTTTCAATTTTCTTGAAAAGATGAGAATCTATAAATGGTCCTTTTTTTAATGATCTGGCCATAGTTACTTCCTTCGATTTATAATGAAATTTGAACTGGTCTTTCTTTTATTTCGGGTTTTCTTGCCTTTGGTTGGTTTACCCCAGGGAGAAACCGGATGTCTGCCGCCGGAAGTTTTACCTTCCCCGCCGCCATGTGGGTGGTCTACCGGATTCATAACAACCCCTCTCACTTTGGGACGCAATCCCATCCACCGGCTTCTTCCGGCCTTCCCGATCGAAGTCAGTTCATGTTCCGAGTTGCTCACAATTCCAACAGTCGCCATGCAGCGATCGTTAATTTTACGTACCTCTCCCGATGGAAGTTTGATAATTGTGTAACCCTTGTCTCTACCGGAAATAATAGCAAAACTGCCGGCTGATCGCGCTAACTGTCCGCCTCGTCCCAGTACGAGTTCGATGTTGTGGATGCTCGTTCCAACAGGAATATTGCCTATGGGCGCTGCATTTCCAGGCTCATTATCCACCTGATCGTTTCGTATAATCGTGCCTCCGACCTTCAATCCTTCGGGAGCAATAATATATCTTCTTTCGCCATCGTTATAGCATAATAATGCAATATACGAAGTTCTGTTTGGATCGTATTCAAGAGTTTCCACACGCGCAGGAATATTCTTTTTATCGCGCATAAAATCTATTGTTCTATATTTCCTCTTGTGACCGCCGCCTCTTCTTCGGACGGTAATTCTGCCATAATTATTTCTTCCGGCAGTATCATGGGTTCCTGAAACAAGACTCTTATGCGGAGTAGTTTCGCTTAAATCAGCAGATCTTACAACGGTCTTGAATCTCTGTGTCGAAGTGGTTGGTTTAAATCTCTTGATGGCCATTATGTTCCCTCAAATAATTGAATCGTATCTTTTTTATTTAAAAAAACATATGCTTTTTTGCGTCGGGATTTAAATCCCAAGCCATATTTATTTCTTTTGCCTTTTGGACGAATATAGGCAATATTTACCTTTTCGGGCGTAAATCCGTAAATTTTCCGGATTGCCTGTTTTACAAGAGTTTTATTAGCTCTTAAATCTACCTCAAAGGCATAAATATTTTGAGCCCTTAAGGCCTCTGCCTTTTCCGTCACCATTGGTTGTCGAATAACATCGTATAAGTTCATTTTTCTTACCGCTATCTGGTTAACCCAGCTTTCCCATTAATTTTTCAAAAGCGTCATTTGTAATAATTATCCCGTGATTGTAGAATACCGGCATTGTAGCCAAACGATCCACATGCAACAATTGAATCCATGGAATATTTTTCACAGATAGCTTGTTTTCTTTTTTATCATCTGCTACAATAATGGTAACATTTCGCCTTTTCTCGTTTGTTTTTCCTCTTAGCTTTCTACCTTTTGCGTAAGCCTCAAAAAAAGGTGCTGACTGAATAATATTGCTAAAGCCCGCATAAGCACCCGCCGTGGCAGGTTTTTCCATTTCCCATTTATCCAGCAATACCAACTGATTTGCAGCTATTTTGGAGGCAATTATATGAGTCATTCCAGCTCTTTTCTTCCTGGGAGAAAGATGCTGTCGATAACTTCTTGGTTGTGGTCCAAATATGGTACCTCCGCCCTTCCATTGTGGCGCTCGAATGGAACCCTGTCTTGCGCGACCTGTACCTTTTTGCTTCCATGGTTTTTTACCGCCACCGGAGACATCGCCCTTTTCTTTGGTCTTATGAGTACCCTGGCGTTTATTGGCATGTTCTGCAGTAACCACTTCCCATATTAAATGCGAATTTACATCCATCGAAAATACATCAGGGACTTTCTTTTCCCCGATCATCTTCCCGCTAAAATCAAATACTTGAATACTCATAGTTTTACCTTTTATAACTGATAAACAAACACCGGAGAGCCGTTTGCCCCCGGGACTGAACCTTCGACAAGAATTAAATTATCTTCCGGAGACACCTTAAATACTTTCAGATTTCTAACAGTAATTTTTTTACCGCCCATTCTGCCAGGCATACGCTTACCCTTGTGAATTCTTCCCGGATCATTTCCCGCTCCAACAGAACCAGTTTCCCGGTGAAATGTGGAACCGTGACTTTTTTTACCACCGCCAAAACCGTGGCGCTTGATAACGCTTTGAAAGCCCTTACCTTTCGAGTTGGCGCTTACCATCACCTTGTCTCCGGCGGAAAAAATAGTACAATCGAGATAATCGCCTACCTGAACATTTTCAGCATAATTACGGAGCTCTATCAATTTGGAATAGTATGCTTTATTTTTTTCAAATGATGGCTTTTGATGCCCCATGTCCGCTCTGGATAAATGCTTTTCTTTACTTTCAGAATAACCAATTTGTACGGCGTCGTATCCGTCTTTATCCTGCTTTTTAATCTGAAGAACGGAGCATGGTCCCGCATATAAAGCGGTAACCCCGATTTTGCGTCCATCTTCAGCCCAAAGCTGCAACATCCCTATTTTTTTACCCAATATTCCCTTCATATTACTCACCTTGTCAGGACTTTATATCCACAGATACACCCGCAGGGAGCTGTAGTTTCATAAGCGCGTCAATTGTATCGGCCGTTGGCTCCAGAATATCAATTAATCGCGAATGTGTCCGCATTTCGTATTGATCCCGGGCGTCCTTATAAACAAATGTAGATCGCAAAACTGTAAATTTTTCTATCTTTGTGGGCAAGGGAACCGGGCCAGCTATTTTGGCCCGCGTCCTCTCCACAGTTCCCACAATTTCCTGGGCTGATTGATCTAACAATCTATGATCAAATGACTTAAGTTTTACTCGTATTTTTTGCACGGCCATATTTTACCAATTTTCAATTATTCAAGAATCTTGGTAACTACGCCGGCGCCGATTGTGCGTCCACCTTCGCGTACCGCGAACCTGAGCCCTTCCTCCATCGCAATAGGAGAAATTAACTCAACTTCCATGTTGACGTTGTCGCCCGGATTTACCATCTCAACGCCGCTTGGAAGCAAAATTGTTCCGGTAACATCTGTTGTTCTAAAATAAAACTGAGGCCTGTAATTATTGAAAAATGGAGTGTGACGTCCGCCTTCTTCTTTTGTTAATACCAAGATCTCGCCATTGAATTTTTTATGCGGAGTAATGGATCCTGGCTTGGCAATTACCTGCCCCCTTTCAATGTCTTCCTTTTTGGTACCTCTTAACAAAAGACCCACGTTGTCGCCGGCCTGACCATAATCCAGAAGTTTTCTAAACATCTCAATACCTGTTACGGTAGACTTGACAGTATCTTTTAAACCAATAATTTCAATTTCTTCGTTTATATTGATTTTGCCTCTTTCTATACGTCCGGTCGCAACAGTACCACGACCTGTAATGGAAAATACATCTTCCACGGGAAGCAAAAATGGCTTGTCAATATCACGAACCGGATCTGGAACATAAGAGTCCAGCGCATCCGCAAGTTTCATAATTGCGCCTGCACCCATATCAGACTCTTCGCCTTCGACCGCTTTTAAAGCAGAACCGGCAATAAATGGAATTTTATCGCCAGGATACTGATACTTGGTCAATAGATCACGAACTTCCATTTCAACAAGCTCAAGCATCTCTGCGCGGTCCGCCTCGGGAAGCATATCCAGTTTGTTTAAGAATACGACTATATATGGTACGCCGACCTGACGAGCCAACAATATATGCTCTCTCGTTTGAGGCATTGGACCATCGGCAGCTGAAACCACCAGAATAGCGGCATCCATTTGCGCGGCGCCAGTAATCATATTTTTTACATAATCCGCGTGACCAGGACAGTCAACGTGCGCATAATGTCTTTTTTCAGTTTCATACTCCTGATGCGAAGTGGCGATAGTAATGCCACGCTCTCTTTCTTCAGGAGCATTATCAATTTCTTCGTATGATACGGCTTTATTCGTTCCCCCGATTTTTTTCGCCAGCGTTGTTGTAATAGCGGCGGTTAAAGTTGTTTTACCATGATCCACATGACCGATTGTTCCCACGTTTACGTGCGTTTTTGTACGATCAAACTTTTCTTTAGCCATTTGTAACTCCTTACCTTTTTTCAGCCCAGTTTTCGCGCATATAAATTTGATAATACTGTCCCATGTGACGATCCAGCCATAATTCCCCTGCGCGAATGAAAGGCATAATTAATTTCGGGAACGTTGTGACAAGTAAATTTTGAATCGCAGGAAATCAAATGCAATATTTTTCCTTTTTTGATAAAAACATGAAAAACAGTCGATCGTCTTTGGGATTCAGGCTGTTTTTAACAACGCTTGTTTGCTTAAAAACGCCATAAATTCTGCAGCCGGCACAGGCTTGCTGAACAGATACCCCTGCTGAAAAGCGCAGCCCTGATCCAGCAGAATTTTGGATTGCGCTTTTGTTTCGACACCGCTGGCAACAACTTCGATGCCCAGTTTCCTGGCCAACTCAATGGCTGAAATGGTAATAGATAAAACGGTTTTATCATTTTGAATCGAAAGGATGAAAGATCGATCGATCTTTAACTGATCGATCGGGAAACGGGCAAGAAAGTACAGAGAAGAATAACCTCTGCCAAAATCATCCATGGAAACCCTTAAGCCGGAAGATTTCAGAGAAGAGATAATTCCCACGGATTTATCGGGATTTTTCATAACAGAACTTTCCGAAATTTCCAGTTCAACCTCGCTGCGTAAAACTCCGGTAGCATCGGTAATTTTGCAAACCGTATCGGCCAGATTGTCTTGATAAAATTCCTTTAGAGAGAGATTTACTGTCATCCGGTTTAGGTTGATATTGCGATTCCTCCAGTCCATGAATTGGCGACAGGCAGTTTCCAGTGTCCATTTTCCAATTTCCAGAATAAGACCGCTCTGACTGGCAACATCCAGAAAATTCTCAGGTAACAAAATACCTCGCTGCGAATGGTTCCAGCGTATCAAAGCTTCTGCTCCTGAAATTTGCCCATTGGCGGCCACCTGGGGGTGATAGTAAAGTTGAAACTCATTCTTTTCAAGAGCTCGGCGAAGGTCATTTTCAAATGTCAGGCGTTCGACTGAGTGTACATGCAATTGTGCGTTGAAAAATTTAAAATTATTTCCTCCTTCGCTTTTGGCCTGGTACATGGCAGCATCTGCGCATTTCATCAGAGTTGTAACATCCTGTCCGTCATCGGGGTACAAACTGATGCCAATGCTCGGGGAAGTGTAAAAACTGTGTTCCTCCATGAAGTAAGAACGGGAAATGCTTTGGATTATTTTTTGTGCCACCATTGCCGCATTTCCGTTATGAGGAAGACCGCTAATTAATACCACAAACTCATCGCCTCCCAGCCGGGCCGCCACATCGCTTTCGCGTATGCAGGCGCGCAAGCTCTCGGCAACCTGAACGAGCAAATAATCCCCGACTTTATGACCAAATGTATCGTTGACGATCTTAAAGCGATCAAGGTCAATAAACAAAAGAGCAAACTTGCTTTGATCCCGACGGGATTGCGAAATCACCTGTTCTATTTGAGCTATGAAACTATACCTGTTGCAAAGACCGGTAAGCGAATCATAAAAAGCCAATTGCCGAATTTTTTCCTCGTTTTTTTTTCTTTCTGTAATATCCTCAACCGGGTTGATAAAAAATTTTTTTCCGGACGAATCTTCGTGCATGGACAGGGTCATGCGCCCCCATATTGCCTGATTGTCTTTGGTTAAATAACGCGCCTCCCTGGCGTTGTTATGCTTGTCTCCGTCAAGAAGCTCTTTCATGTTTTCAACAAGCAAGTCGCGATCATCAGGATGAATAATATCATTCAGATTCATCTGCTCCAGCTCCTCCTTTGGGTATCCAAGAAAATCACAAAGAACTCCGTTGGCAAAATCAATTTGGCCGTCAGGATGGG
>JAOUFE010000002.1 GCA_029858425.1 Spirochaetia bacterium
AAACTGGCTTTTTGCTGGAAGCCCGCGAGGCGCCCACGCAAGCTGTGCAATATTCTCCATAATTCAAACGGCAAAACTCAATGGCCTGGAACCTTATTGGTACCTCAGATATTTGTTTGAAAAATTATCATCTGCAAATACAGAACAATTGAAAACAGTTGCACCCCATCGTATTGAATTAACCGCTTTTAAAAAAAGTGGCGAAAATTGACGCTTACAATGAATCAATTACTTTAAATGCCTCGTCGCGTCTTTGTTGAAAATTAGCTTCCATTGAATCTTCAATCAAAATAATTATTTCTGCGCTTTTGCCTTTAAATTGCTCCAGGCCGTCAATATGGATATCGTTCGATTGAATTTTCTTATGTACTTTTATTGCATTCATACATCCCCTTTGACATACCGCAATGTCGTTGTCAATTCGTTATGGATACACCTTTATGGATACACCTTCAATGCACATACCCCGACTGGTTTTTAAAATTCGCGCTGGCAGCCGCCTCAACGCCAGAGGACTGCCCAACGCTGCTTTTGGCATTGACAAAAGTAGCCGAGGTCGCGCCCCCGCTGCCGGCATTTACAGATTCCTGAAGCATTCCATACAAAGGGCTGTAATGAATGGTACTGGTCAAGTGCGGTATGGCGAAAACTTCGGGCGATAGCGTTTCGCCGCCGCTGTTGATCGCGCTAACCTTGTAATAGTAAGCCGTTCCATTAATCACCAGCGGGCCGCTGTGAACAAACGGCGATGTCTTGTTCGAAAGTTTGTTGGAATTAATGGTGATGCCGGTTATGGCGTCCCAGTAAATATTGTACGCCGTTGCGCCGCTCACCGGACTCCATGAAATCGTCACCTGGGAATCGCCCGGCGAGGCGCTTGCATTGGTGGGCGCTCCCGGAGCTGCCGTGCTGGGCGTTGCCCCGCTGATTCCCGAGGGCGCGCTTTCGCCCATGGCGTTTACCGCCGTTACCAGGTAGTAATACGCCGCTCCGTTAATGAGTCCGCTGTGGGTATACGGAAGGCTAACGCCGCTTATTTTATTGCCCGTGGCGGTGGTCAACCCCACGCCGTTTCCCCAGTAAATGTTGTAAGAATCCGCATCGGTGACGGGACTCCACGAAATGGTAACCCGGGCATCCGAAGGCGCGGCGGCAATTCCAGCGGGCGCAGCGGGTATCAAAAGCGGCGTATCGCGCCCGGCAATGTGATCTGCGCGGCGTTTTATATCGGTGTAAAGATCGCAGCCTGAAATAAATAAAAATAACAGCAGCAGGGAACGGATATGTCCGATCCCTGCTGCGAGAAATTTTTGTAAGGAACGGTCTCGACAGTTCCCTGAGGTGATCTGTGTATTACGGGTACTGATTTTAAAAAATAATTCGCTCATATTTTATTTCCCCTGTTTCGCTAAAAATCTTTGTGAAATTCCAGGCGAATATAGTAACCGGCATTGCCCTGAAGATATTCCGGCGCGGTCAGCGCCACAACCTGCCCCAGGTTCTGGTGTAAAGCGAGCCTTTCATAACCCTTGCCGTAAATCAGCGTATCTGCTATGGAAACTGCATACACCGATACCAGGGCTATGAGCGCATAGCCGCGCATTTTCGATGAAAAATTTGCGGCGGCATATTTACCTTCCAGTCCGCTGGTTGCGTTTTGATAATCCTTGAGTTTGTTGCCATAGTCGATAAAAAAATACGTCATGGCGCCGGCAGATGCCCCCCAGAATCCCATGTAAACCCAGCCGCGCGGCTGGGCTGCGTACACATGTCCCAGACCCGGCAGCAGCGCATTGCGCCAGATCATGCCGCCCTGCGTAACCGAGGTGTCGTGAATCATCTTCGTTACCACTTTTTGCTCCACCGGCGGCAGTTTGTCTTTCATGGCAAAACTCATTTCTTCGGCCAGTTTCGAGATAGAATCAAACATGTAGCTGTCCAGCGGCACAGACTTTGTGCGCGCTAAAATAATGCGCCCGCCGGGAATTTCCACGGCCTTGGCAAAAATCTGCATGTGATCGCTCAATGCGGCAAAACTGCCAATAACCACCACATCGACTTCGAGCTTTTTTCCGCCCCTCGTAGCCGTATCTTCGCGAGCGGCGTCTTCTTTTTTAAATTCTCCGCCCTCGGTGAGTTTTTTCCATTCAGAGCGCGGCAAAAGTTCAAAGTTTCTGGTTTTATCGAGCGGCTCAAGAAAGGCGTCGGCGATGGTATCTTCGAGGTATGCATAATCGGCGGCTTTCTGGCTGTTGACAAAGTCAAATATGACGACGCGCCGTTTGACCAACAGCGGCTTTTTAGTTTCATTGGCCGCAACATGCGATACTGCCAGTAGAAATACAACGATCCAGGCCAGGCCGCCGTATAGGGATTTAAAGTTGAGTTTTTTCATATAATTTTAAGAATGAATAACGTATTAGCGACTAAAGGCGATAAAGTCAAGATTTTTTTTAACAAACACTTTGCGAAATTATCATTATTAACTTGACAATCTGTGTTTTTTAAAAGTTTTGTCGGTTACTCAATTCCGGAGGGATAAATTGCCAAATATACAATCAGCCAAAAAAAGAATGCGTCAAAACGTAAAAAAGCGCGTTCAAAACAGAAATAAAAAGTCATCTATCAGAACATTCGAAAAAAAAATCAGAAAATTTACGCTTGAAAAAAATATCGAAAAAGCAAAAGAAGTGCTAAGCGGTTATTTCTCGCTGCTGGATAAAGCGGCAAAAACAAACCTGATTCATAAAAATGCCGCCAGCAGAAAAAAATCCCGACTGACAAAGCTGGTAAAAAAGAAT
Organism: Spirochaetia bacterium; assembly: GCA_029858425.1. Classification (GTDB taxonomy): domain Bacteria; phylum Spirochaetota; class Leptospiria; order Turneriellales; family JAOUFE01; genus JAOUFE01. Next base: position 2,802 of record JAOUFE010000002.1, read on the forward strand.
GAAGCGGGTACCCAAACTCCGGCCGAATAAAAATACCGGGCGATTAGCTCAGTTGGTTAGAGCGCCTGCCTTACAAGCAGGAAGTCACAAGTTCGAATCTTGTATCGCCCAAATTTACATTAATCGACATAAACAAACCTTTTTTTCTGTTCTTCCGTAAGTCGGCGATTTAAAACGGACTGCATATATCTTGGGCTGTATCGGCGCGACAAATGTACAAGAACGACCTTTTCATTCTTGAATAAATTTGCCTCTGATATAATCTCGTCCAGATGGGTGTGACCCCATTTGCGGGCTCTTTCCACATTGCGTTTCTCGTCAATATAGGTGCATTCCATAAAAAGCACGGCGGCGTTCCTCATCAGCTCATTTTCCCGGATAATTTCAATGGTAGAATCACCGGAATAAGCAAATATGGGAATTTCTACAATTTCAAAAATATCTTCGTGCTCTTTCAGACGCGCGATCTGCCGGCCAGACAGGTGCAAATATTGCTTTTTTAGTTTTTTTGTTGTTTTTAAAATTACATAGCCAAAAGCGCTCACTCTGTGGTTGGCTCTGACAGACATTACATGAAGATCTTTTTTTATTTCAATTTTATCGCCGACTTCAATTCCGGCAACATCACACTTGTAGTCAAACTCTTCGATATCCTGCCAAAGTCGGGTAATTTTGGATAAAGGTTTTTGTACTGATTTGGGGACATAAATGGTGCCCGGGTTTAGTTTTCGCAGGGAACGCTGGCTGAAATAATAGGAAATTCCAGACGCATGATCCAGATGCCCATGAGATAAAAAAACAACAGGTATATCAATCAGGGCATCGGGGCATTTGCCTGTGTCAAAGGCAACTTTAAAATCAGGTAAGATATAGCACGATTCAATGCCTCCGGTACTTTCAAATTCTACCCGGATATTTTTGTGTGTAAAGGATTTCATTCACCCTTGTAAAATTCTTCCCCGGAAGGGTAATTTTTTTGCCGGACATCCCCGGAAAAATTTTCAATGGCATTGAAGATCTCTTTATAACCATCCATATACTTTCTGACGAATCTGGCTGAAAAATCAGCGTCAAGTCCAAGCAGATCGTTAATGACCAGAACCTGACCATCTACTTCCGGGCCGGCTCCAATTCCGATAACCGGAATTTCAAGCGCCGCAGCAAGATCCTCGCCAAGCCCGTATGGAATCATTTCAACAACAAGCGCAAAAATTCCGGCGTCCTGCATTTGAATGGCCTCCTGGATCAGTTTGTCCCGGTCATCCGGATTTTTGGCCTGTAGTCTATAACCGCCGGTTTTCAGAACAGACTGGGGCATAAGTCCAAGATGACCCATGACAGGAATTCCGGCTCGAATAATTTTTCTGATTACATCCATGAACTCGATTCCACCCTCAAGCTTTACGGCGCTGGCTCCTGTCTCGCGTATGAGTCGACCGGCATTGGCAACGGCCTGTTCCTCGCTGGTGTGATAACTTAAAAAAGGCATATCCATGATAATAAATTTATCGGGCGCTCCTTTTTTTACAGCGCGGCCATGATAAACCATGTCGTCCATGGTGACACACAGGGTATTTTCTCCCCCTTGAAAGACATTGCCAAGCGAATCGCCCACGAGAAGTACGTCGAGCGAAGTTCGCGCCATGACTTTGGCTATGGTAAAATCGTATGCGGTCAACATGACTATTTTTTCAGATGCTTTTTTTTTGGCTTTGAAATCAGAAATGGTTTTAATTGGTTGAGTATTCATATTTTTATAGTATATAGCCTGTTCATGATTTTGCGGTAAAAGCTCGGCCAATATTTTTCTTACCCAGCTTCGCGCATTATTCCAGATATGAGGAATTTCCAGATTCTGGCTGCGGTATTCTCCGGCAGACCACCATACAATGTCAATGTCAATTTCACGGGGACCGTAGCGGTACGACCTGGATCTTCCTGTTTCAATTTCAGTTTTCTGGACAATTTCCAGCAAATCAGCGGGACTCAAATCCGATTGCAGCAGCACGCCCACGTTGATAAAGTCTGGTTGCGTTTTCACCATTTCCGGACTGGTAGCGCAGGCATCGGTAGTGCGGATAACCGTCAGACCTTTTTGCTCAAGGCGTTTTATGGCAGCGCGAATATTTTCCGGTTTGTCGCCAAGATTGCTGCCGAGAACAAGAATGTACAGATGTTGAAATTTCATGAGTCATTTTTACTTCTGACTTTGCGAGCCGAGGAAGTCGGCTACTGTTTTTTCTTTATCCTTTACGCTGGCAATATGTTTTGCAATTATTTTGTCGTAATCAATTTCTCCGGTTTGAATGTCAAAGCGGATAGACTCCATGGGCTGCAAATCCAGATCAAATTTATAGGCGCCTGCTTTTTGGGCATATTCGCGAGCTTTTTTCCAGTAGGGCAATGCCTGTTGATAAAATCCCCCGGCGGCGGAAAACGAGACCTTGAGATCGTCGGCAAAATCCAGGTTGTAAAAATATAAATGCCGTTTGTCGTAAAGAGCGCCAAGACTCAGGTAAGAGCGCATAATCATAAGGTTCAGGTGCATAAACATGAGCAGCCGGTATTTATGGTATTGCTCCCTGGTCTCAATTTTGCATAGCGCCTGCGAAGGATGCCTGAAGCGCCGCTCCAGAGCCGTGTTTAGGAAATAAATATTTCGTCGTATTTCGGGCTCTCCGTAGAGCATTTTCAATCCGTACATAAGAAAAAAATCTTCAACGGTCTGCGGATGCCACTGGTGCAGTTGCTTGGGAAGCCAGTCTGAAAACTTTGTGTACATATCCGACTGGTCATAATAATAATCCAGGCGGAGTTCCGCAAACAGAGAGTTGGAAAGCGCGGCAAAAACAGAGATGGCCGCAATGTAGACCTTTATTTTTTTCATTGCTTAAGGTATTATCGAACATTCTCCAGGGTTCTTGCACAAAATAAAGGGGGATGGAAAGAATAATTCTATAAATGATGAATGCTGAATTTTAAATCAAATTTTTCAATTAGCGTGTTTTTGGGCGCAAAGCGCCCAAAAACACGCATTTTACCGAATTCTGACGTGAATATCGAAGTTCTTGCCCAGACCCTTAGAGCTTCATATTCCCACCAATTTGCAAAAAATTCTTTTGCACAGAGAATGCTGTTATTTTTATGACAAAGAAATAATTTATGAGCGGTCTTGATCCCGTACTAATGCTTAAAACTTTACCGGCCGTAATTATCGGTCTGACGGTGCATGAATTCTCGCATGCATGGATGGCTTTTAAATTGGGCGATAAAACTGCCAATGATATGGGGCGACTTTCTTTTAATCCCCTGAAACATATTGACCCCCTGGGTTTCCTTTTTATTTTAATTGCTGGATTTGGATGGGCAAAGCCTGTCATGTTTAATCCGGAAAACCTGAAGCACAAGCATAGCGGCGAAATCCTGATTTCCCTGGCCGGCCCGGTTTCAAATCTTATTCTGGGAATACTTTGTTTTGTTATTGTCCGGGGTCTTTATGGAGTTGATTTTTTCCAGACAACCAACATTGGCCAGGGTACAGTCAACATTGTATTTATTGCAGGCATAATAAATTTTGGTCTTTTTATTTTTAATTTAATTCCATTGCCACCTCTGGATGGATCCCATGTATATTTGACTTTTTTAAAAGTAAAAAATCCTGCTGTATTTAATTTGTTCTATAAATATGGTACAATGGCTTTATTTATTATTATTATCATTGAAAATCAAACAAAAATAACCTTGCTTCCTGTCCAACCGGCAATAAATTTTATTGTTAATTTACTGCTAAAATTATTGGATTTTAATTAGCATAAAAATGAAAAAATCCATTAAAAAAATTCAACATAGAAGAAATATTTCGCGAGAACATGTAGATAAAAAACTTCGAAGACGGATTACAATGTTTATTGTAATTGTTTCCTCCATTTTGAGCGTTGCAGTATACAACATTGCAATGAATAAAATTACTCCCCTGCCAAGCCTGCTTGGATTATGCGCGGGTACAATAATTGGTCTTGTGGCAGGACGCATGTTTAAAATGTCCTGGGATGAAGAAACGGAAAAAGTTGTTTCGCGTCTTGACAGGATTGGCGTGATTTTTCTCGTTTTATATATCGCTATTGAAATTGGCAGAAAATGGGTATTTGGTTACTGGATGCACGGCGCCAAATTAAATGCCTTCGGACTTATTTTCCTCGGTGGACTACTTTTGGGTAGATTACTTACAATGATGAAGAATATTAAAAAAGTCTTGATCCAGGAAGAAAAGCTGATTTAAAATTGTAGCTCCGGAGGGATGAGAGTTCGTCTCACCCCCCAAAAAAACTAATTCCTTTTTGTTATCTTAAAAGTTACACGTCGGTTTTTTTCGCTATATGGTTCATCAATCAAGTACTTTGTTCCTACCCCTTGATATTTTAATTTATCAGAAGATATCCCATTTTTTACAAGTTTATCGTATAGAGTTTTTGCCCGCCCCGTTGATACATCCTGGTTTATTTCATCGCTTCCGGATTGATCCGTGTGACCTTCAATCAACAGTACATATCCATCAGGAATTCTGGCGCTCAATTCTTTGAGCACGGGAAGTGATTTTTCAATCCATTCGGTGTTTGCAAGAGAAGTCTGATTTTTTTTGTAGCCCGTCACTTTTCTCTCGTCCAATTTTTTATTCATGTCTTCAAGCAGAGCTTCCGGAGAGCCTCCTTCTGATGAGAGAGAAACTTTCTCGGCAGGTTTTGCGGTTTCTACTACCGGTTTTGGTTCTTCTTTTTTTTGTGCTGAACCGCAATTGATTGTGTACACAGTTAGTACAAGAATCCATAATATGGACGTTTTTTTGAATATCATTTTTCAATCCTCATATGTTTTTTATTTAGAAATGTATTTATACAATCCATTTTACAAAAATACATGTTATTTTTTTGTTTTGGGACAAACCATGAATTTTAACCTGGTTCCGTATTTGCACAAGGATTAAATAATTTCTGGAACAATTAAATTTTTGTATGATGCGCGTGTAAAGGAATTTTTTATTCATTTTTGTGACATAAAAATTTTATTTCACACGCCTGCTTGCCTGATTTTGTTTTACATGGCAAGTTTTGCTGCCGCCTTACAGCTAAAAACTCCATTGTATGCCTCCATTGATGGCTCCTGCAATGGGGTTTTCAGAAAAAATTGCATATTTTTCTCCCAAGCCTGCGCTTATTTGCAAATATATTTTCACGTTGGAATTTATGTTGAAATTGGAAAACAAAACCGGCATAACAGAAAAAGCCTCAAGTGAAATAAATGCGCTTATGCCCCATGTAAACAACTCGACATCCTGAAGTGAAACAATATTGAAAAAAAGGTAATGTTGATTAAATACAAATGGATCATATTCCGCCAGAACCCCGGAAAAAAACAACAGATGAAATTGATTCAGCAAGGTATTGCCTGTAGCATATTGTTTTTTGGTTTGATCAAGCGCATACGTTAAAGAGCGGTATGTATTTCCTGGAATACCAAAACCATTAAAATAATAACCGGCCGAAATATCACAATTCATTTTTTTGAAGAATACAGCTGAATAGTTAAACGAAACAAGAGACTCCATAAAATATTGCTGACCGGAGTTTTCAACGGGAGTAAATGAATAATATGCAAAACCGGAAGTATTTTTTTCAGACAAGCCATATTGCGCTCTGCCATTGGATATCATCAGTTGCCAATCCATGTTCAAGGTTTTTAGAATCCTCCAGATCATTTCCGATCCAAATCCAAAATGGTTTTGCGTTTTACGGTCTGGATTGTTTTCCCAGAAAAAATACAGGTCAGTCTGGATTACCGGAAAATTAAAGCTGTTTTTTGCCATGAAAATGCTGGCCGGGTTTATCCAGTATAAATATTCAGAAATCTTTTTCCCTTCTTGATTGTTTCCCATATTATGATAGGGAATCAGGGGAATAAATAATAGATCCATATGATAGATGTCTCTTGAATATCCCATTTTTATTCCTGGAAATGAAATCGGCGTGTATTCCTGTATAAATTCTCTTGGGGGCAGATAGCGTTCAAAAAAACTGACTGGATTTCTATAAAAGCTGTTTCCCATCTTAAGAGGGAGAACTCCGCCCGACAGGCAAAAAATATTTTCATTGTTGATCGATAAATTCAGGTTTAACGATAATTCATAAGCGTAAAAATGTGTAAAGGATAATTCCTCATTAAACATGGGGTGAATCATGTCTATCGCTTGTCCGGATGGGCTTGAGTCTTTCATGGTTTTTAGCGCCTGTGCTTTTGTGTTTGTTGTGCTGCGAATTCCCAAGTCTATATTTGTGCTGAATATTCCGGAAAATCTTGCTTTTTGAGAATATCGTAATATCTGACTAAATATCCACGAGTCAAAAACAGCAAAGTTTTGATCCGGTAAAAATATGGAAGTCCCGGGGAATTGTTTTTGAACAACAAGATCCATTTGCAATCCTGCTAATTTTTTTTTACCTGACTTGTTTTCATCACCGGAATTTTCAAATATATCAAACTCTGAGTTTGGTTCCTGGCCGGAATTTAGGGAATATATAAAACTACCATGATAAAGGCAGAATATGATACCTGCCTGAAAAAAAGCTATATATTTTTTTCGAATTTTCATAACATTCACTCGCCTGCATTTTCCAGAGCGGAGGGATTAAAGTAGTAATCTGGAATATCAATGGCCTGTACTGATGACATTTTAATCAGCGAATAATCATTTTCCAGAAGCGCATTTACAATCTTGATTTGTACCGGGTAAATCTGGTTATGGTCATCTGCTTCATACTTTACAAAATATATTTTTTTCAAAAGTATCCCGGAACGCGCATACGCCTCGAAATAAAGAATTTTTCCTTTAACGTAATAATATTTTACCAGGCCATATGGAGCGTTTTTATTTATTGCCTGAAAAGATAAAATATAATTTTGCGTATTCCTGTCATGCTCGACCTTTATAAAATTGTATAAATTAAAAAGCGATGAGCTGACAATGTCGGTGAGATTTACGCTGCCGCTCAGGTTCATGCTCGAATTTATCACAAGCGTTTTTTGAATTTTCGGAAAATATTGCCATAGCTGATCGTTGATCATCAGAATTTTTTTCCCCAGATCTCTTTCGGGATAAGAAAATATCAGCAGCGTTTTGTTGCTTTTACTGTACACCGTAAATGTTTTTACAATGGGCTTTTGGTTTGGAACAAAGGTCGCCAATTGAAAAATGGCCCGGTACTCTTTGTTGTTTACCGATAAAATTTTACGAAATTCTTCCAATATTGCTTTTCCGTTATCCGTTTGATTTACGGTTTCTTCGGGATAGGCCGGAAACGAAAAAGAACCGGTTAGCAGGGTTGTTAATATAAAGAATTTTGTTTTCATACCATTAGTATAGGCTGGTTTTTTTGAATTGTAAATAGGACTTGTGTCCTTTTATTTTAAAATGAAATAGTACGTTTGTACTTTTTACTCAATGGTATTGTTAATCAAATTCAGGAGTTTACCGCGTGTGGGCGTTTTTGCTTTTTCAAAAATATTGGATATGTGATTTCGGATTGTACTGGGCGATAAAAAAAGTTTGGACGCGATTTCCCTGTTGCTCAGACCGGCGATAATCATTTCAATAATTTCAATTTCGCGGTCGGTAATTTTATATTTTACAATAAATGCATGGGGGATTTTTTGAGATTTCTCAACATAAATTTTTCGGGCTGCCTGTATTACAGCCAGACTAATAATTGAAAAAACCAGGAGATTCAACGGCTGCAGAAAAATTCCAACGGGATATTGTTGTTTCAAAAGTTGATGTCTTTGCGCCTCGAAATCAAAATATACCAGAATAGTCGAAACTATACAAAATACAATTAAATATTTTGCGGCAAGTTTTCGAACCGGATCATCAATACTTTTATATGCACGAAAAACAAGAATATTGGAATAAATAATGACAATATAAAGAATCAACACGCCCATCCACATAAGAGCAAGTAGCCAGGGGTTGATCAGAAAAACATCCATCAACGACTTAAATGTATTTATGTATCCCCGACTGAAAATGACAAGACCATTAACCATCGAGAAGAAGGATAATGCTGCAAAAAACAATTTCACTCTTTTGGTATTTTCCTTTCCGGCTACTGCTCTGAATAAAACAGGTATTGTGTAAATTACAGGCGCGCTGAACAAAAGCATGCTGGATGTATAGGCAAACAACATTTTTATCATATTGCTGAACAATCCCATATTCAGGTAAGCATAAAAAGTTAGAGCCACAAAAAAAACCATAACAATTGTTGCGGCAAGATGAAACAAATAATAGCGAATAATCTCCAGTCTATATTTTTGATATAAGAAAATATAAACGCCTGCCGTCATTAGAGCCGCCATAAGAGAAAAAATCAAAAACAATAGATAAAGGTGAGCCATGGGAAAAACGAAATGTAGACAGGGTATTGGGTGACAAGAAATTATTTCAATATTTTTTTCAGCAAATAATTTATTTTTCGGGCTGACAGGTACATGAATTTATAGAAAAGCATGGCGGCATTTTGGTCGTTGTTATCCTGCTCTGTTATGGTTAAAATTATATTTTGCGCATTTATGGAAAGCGCCTCATTGGCATGAGAATATTTTTTTATTTCATTGTCGTTTGCGTCCAATTTTTTATAAATATCATTTAGCCTGGCATTACCGGCTCCTTGAGCTGCCCTGGAAAATTGAAAGTTTTCAAGATATAAATTTTCCAGCCTTTTACATTCCTTAAGGATATTCTTCAAGGCTGCAACAGCTTTTTGGTCATTAGCGGGGCGCTCCCCATTCATGATTAAATCTAACGAACAGGATTCGTTTGCCGAATTTTTTACAATATCCCGTAAACTTTTATGGGTAAATCCCTCAAGATATGCGCCCCTTTGGGTTGCATTATAAAGATGTATGCCGGATTTTTGTACTTTCATTGCCTGTTCCTGAAACCATCCGGAAAATACGCGAAGCTTGTCGTTGGTAAACAGGGCGCCATTTTTCTCCGGTTTTGCCGAGTTATCTGGATCGGCAATGGATTTCTCTACTTTTCTTGGAGGAATAGCCCGCATCTGGAAAAAATTGTGCATTTCAAATCCCGAAAAACGGGTATTTTTATTGTACACCATCGCCTCTAAAACCGAACCTTTGACATGAGCCAGTTTGTCTGAAAACGACAAATCCTGTCCTGTTAAAATAATATTTTCCGGATGTAACTTTATGGCGAGGTCAAATGCATTTGTGCTTACCGAGCCGCCATGAGCGATTTCTCCGCGCGATTCGTTCTGACGAATCACAAGATCCATATAAAAAGGGTTGTCCCACCAGAAAACCGGAGCCTGGATTTTATCGAGATAATGGCTGGACTGGTAACATACAACCGGATCCATAATCCAGATGCTGCGATTGGCCTCCGGGTTCATTGCAAAGTAATGATTTAGCCATTGTGGGTCGGCAGAAATTACAATATCGGGAAAAATATTATTCTTGATTAGCGGCATGAAGGCCGTATCTGCTGCTATTAAAAAAAACTTTAAACGATTTTCTCGTAGATCAGAGAAGCTTTCCGAAAGCGAAGGGCCGGCTCCGCAGACTACCACATTCTGAATTTGTCCTTTCAGGGTTTCAATTATGGCGCCAAGTTTTTTTCCCTGAAGGAGTTGTTTCATGTTCAGAACGATATTTTTGTTCCAGATTCCCTGAAACTTGATTATGGTGGCTTGATTAATCGACCGCTTGTACATAATGGAATCCAGTTGATCTTCCAGATTTTGGCAGGCAGTCGCATGGATCTGAAAGGATGCCCTGTGTTTATACAGCCGAATGGCGTTCAGGTTTTTATTTTGAAAAAAAACCAGAGAATCTTCGAGCGTATCCATTTGCGGATCGGGGCAATAGTATATATATATTTTTTTGGGGCAATGGAGAATATCAGACAAAGAAAGACAATAAAATAGAGTTTCCGGATCGGTTTCAAAAACAAGAATAGATTCAATTTGCGGGTTTTTCATGGCCTCCATGAATGGATACCCGATTCCTGCGCTGAGAAAAATCAAATGTCTTGTTTGGCTGTCAATGGTATTTTCCATTTGCCTGACGCCTTCTCTTTGCGGATCGCGGCGCGAATGGTACCAGATGCCATTTTTCTCAAACCCATTGGCCAGAACATTTTCTGTATTTGCCGCCCAATTTGTTTTGTTATCCTCAACGGCCAACAGAAGATTTTTTATGGGCGATAATATTCTTTTTTTTGATTCAAGAAAAGCCAGATTTTTATTAAATTGAAGTTCATTAGCGCTCATGGGTTTTTCTAAAGAGTATTCTTTTCTCATCGGTGGAAATCAAAATTTCCTTTCGCATAATAAAACCGTTCTTTTCAAAAAATATTTTTGATCTTGAATTTTCCGGAACAATGTACGTCCAGATTCGGTTTATATTTTTTTCTTTTATTGTATTTTCAAAATGCCTCAGGAGAATCGATGCATAGCCATTTTTGTAGTATTGAGGACGCGTTGCAATGATGTGTATAAAGGCTTTTGTGCGATTGCACGCGCCATACAGGTAGCTTACCAGTTCCGAGTCTTTATACAAGGCAAAGGATGAGTCGGCAAACAACAGACTGAAAAGCGCATGATGATACGGACGAATAAACTCTGTTTTGGAGAGCCAGAACAAATCCAGATTTTGTAAAATTTTCCTGTGCTCTGATAAAGACAGACGCCTGATTTCCAAAGAAGCTTTTATTTGCAAGATATGAGCAATTATACGGAATGATTGTTATCGTCAACAAGAACAATAACAGGTTTGTGTACGCCTGCCTCTTCCGGCGAATAATTTCCATACGTGATTATAATGATTTTATCGCCCTTGTGACCAAGCCTTGCCGCTGCCCCGTTTAAGCAAATAGTTCCGGAGCCTGGCTCGCCTTTTATTAAATATGTAATCAGACGGTGTCCGTTGTTGATATTTACCACGTGAACCTTTTCAAATTCAAACATACCGGCTTTTTTTAGCAAATCACTATCCACCGTTAAACTGCCTTCATAAAACAAATTTGCCTCTGTTACAGTAGCGCGGTGAATTTTGGATTTTAATAGCGATATCATCATATGTTTCAACCCCCCTCCTGAATACAAACAATATATATCCCGGGATTTAAAATGGCAATATAGTCATAATTTTATTTCAGGACATCGTGCAAACCCGGATTATTTGCATTTCGGGTCTCTGGCTGTATTTCAGAGCTTGGACATGAACCTCAATAATCAGATCAAAATGTATTAAAATGCGCGTTCATGCCCAAGCTCTGTTTCGAGTTCCTGCCGGGCTCGCGGCACATGCAGGAAAAATACGTATGGGGTGCCGGAAAACGCCGTTTGCAGGCAGGGGAAAGACATTTCCCCTTTAAAAAATAAATATTAAACAGCGGCAAATTTCCATGTCCGAAATTGCAACGGGGTGTAGCAGGTACTTAATCTTATTGACCGTACAAATACTGCTTTTACCATTTGATTTATTATGAAATCTGGTTTAAAATTTTACGCAATTATAGTCGGCATCCTGATCTGGATCACAAATCCGGCGGCAGAGGATTTGCCTTCCGGGTATGAATTTATCGACAGTCTGATTAAAAGCCAAAAATATGATATGGCCGATGAGAAACTAAATGAACTTTTAAAGACCAATCCGGACAATCCCGACGCTTTAATGTTTAAAGGTATTCTCATCTTTTATCGGGATGCAATAAGCCCTGACGAGAAAGAGGCCTGGCAGGGCATCGATTCCATTTATGAACCGGATTTTAAGGCCAACTCTTTTGAGAATTCTTCGATTAGTCCGGAAACTGCCGCTAAAATTTCCGGATATTTTAATAAAGCCCTGAAAATAGATCCCTCCCGGATGAATATTCAGCTTGGATTATGCTACGCGTACTCCAAAGCCGGCATGAAAGAAGAGCTGATATCGAGATTACCCGAATTAAAAAAATATTCTACTCCCGCCGATAAAATGCAATACAACATGTCGGAATATGCCCGAATCCTTGCGCGCCAAAAAACAGTCATGGATGGAATAGATGTCTTTAATGAGATCATTAAACTATATCCCGAAGACGGTAATATTGTAAATGATATGGGCGTCCTGTATTTTGAAAATGGAATGCTGGACGAATCCATGAAGTATTTTCATCAAGCCGAAAAAACAGGAAATCTGGACCGAAACACGCTCGAAAATCTGATGCTTGTTTATTCCCTTACCGGCGATTTTAAAAAAGTGGAAATCATGTCCCAACTGCTTTCCAGCGCGGACAAAAACAACCTCAATGTAGTTTACGAAGCTCTCCATCAAAGGCTTCAGGGCGATCCTGACTGGATCGAAACGCTGAAAAAATTTCATTCGAGAGGTAACGACAAAGATGATGTCAACCTTTTTGTAAGCGCCCTTCGAAAATCAGCATCGCAGGGAACTTTTGAAAAAATGATCAGCACGGCGCATTATAACCTGCCTGCTCCCTTGCTTGTACTGAACTATGAGTGGGCCATAAAAAGGTTTCCAGATCAGTTCGATACGCTTTTTAATTACGCCGAATTTTTAAATTTCTATCGGCATTACCCGAAAGCTGTGGAAATTTTTAAGAAAATAATTGATCAAAATATGACATTAAATGGAGACGAAAAAGAAAAGTTTAATTTTTACTATGCATGGGCGCTGTACAGCTCCGGGAAAAAACTTCAGGCTCAACAATACTGGAAAAAACTGCTCAGCAGCGATGACTTTTATCGAAAAAGCGCCGCAAGTTTCTTTTTGGGCAGATATTATTACGAGAAAAAGGATTATACAATGGCGAAAAAATATCTCTCCTATTCAAAAGACAGCCCGGACAAATCCAAATATGCCGAGTTTAGCCTGAACATTTTCAACAAAATAAAAAAATAACTTTGTTGTCAGGAAACCGCTCTTACTTCTGAATATTGTCTGAAAAAATCAAAATCAGAATTTTCGAATGCCGATAACCGTAAACCCATTTCTTTAAAGTATGTCTTTAGAATATGCAAATGCATGATTTCTTCATCGTCCGGATTTGCTGCCGATTCCTGTGCGGATATTACAAGAAATGTCTCTTCAATTTCCTGATGGAAACTTTCACTTTTCCCGGTAAATATCATTACAGAAGCAATCAGGTCAAAATGAATCGTATCGATAATTAAATCAAATTCATCGTCGCTTTTTTCCCAGTGCTCCGAGGCAATGTGAGTTTGAAAATAATCTCCCCAGGTGATCACGTCGGGTTTTACTCCGAATTTTGCTTCGATTTTGTCCACTTCGGAATTTGGCAAATACGGCCTTGCGGCTACCTTATCGACCAGTTTTTTGAGATATCTCAATCTCTCAACTTTTCTATCTGAAATTTTCTTTTGTGCAATCATATCATCGATGGCCGGATTAATATCTTTCATATAATTTTTATCGGAAAAATAAAATATTATTGCAGTCTTTTTTCTTTCCGATATAAAATTATGATTAAAAAAAATTACCGTTATTATCTTTTCATTATTGGTCTGTTGTTTAATGCTATTCCTTTAGTAGCGCAGGAAGCCAAAATTAGTCCTTCTGAAAAACAGGAAGCTATATTTTTAAATCTTGCCGAGAGTTTGTACAAAGACGGCGAATACAATCGAGCGCTTTCGGTCTACCTTGACTTTGTAGATCTTTATCCGGATTCTTCGTTTCTTGTCAGGGCTCTGGAGACCATGGCCGATCTTTACGAGAAGCTCCAAAAATATCCCGAAGCCTTGAATATCTATGAAACCCTCTATCAAAGAACAGGCACGTCCAGCAGCCGTGGTCTTTTTTATTATTACAACCAGGCCAGAATCCTGAATATTATGGGCGATGTGGACAAGGCGGCTAAAATATATGACGAAATTGTAAAAATCAGTCCCGACAGTCCCTATGCAAAAAAATCTCAAATAAACAACAAACTCAACAGTATTTTTAATCAGGATTCATAGTATGACCAACGAATTGAGCCGGTGCGTGTTTTTGGGCTGCCTAAAAAGTCGAAAGTTCACCACGGAGGCGCGGGTGCGTTAGGCAATGCCTGCGCAAGCCATCAGGATGCACGGAGATTTTGATGAACTAACGCCTGAAAAGGCATTTATTTCGTATTTTCTCCGTGCGCTCCTGTCTTCGTGGTGATATCTTTTTCTTTTTGGACAGCCCCAAGAACACGTCAGTCTAAATCATTCTGACTGAATTTCGAGTTCATGCCATGCTCCCCGTAGATAATTCTTGACAAAACGATATTCTGAATTAAAAGGACATGCGATATGAGAATCAAAATAATTTTGTATTATCTTACTTTTGTCTTGCTGACCGGCAGCCTGTATTCAGGCATGTTAGACGATTTCAAGAACAAAAATCAGCAAATGCTGACGGACTTTAAAAAAGAAATTTCCGATATGCAAAAAGAAATTGTCAGCCGAAATCTAAAATTTCGTGTTGAAATGAATGACTTAATGAAAAAGCAAATTGAGGAGATCACCGGATTAAATATACCAGATAAAGCTCCCGAAAAAGAAAAGCGGCATGAAGAGGAGCCGGTCAAACCCGACAGAATAGAGCCTGTTCCAGACCAACCGGCAAAGAAGGAAAAAAAACCACAAGAGTCGGCTTTTGAAGATAAACGAAAATTTTGCGATGTTCATGCGCCAAGTTTTGACTGGCGAACTTACGGCATTGTTACTCCTGTAAAATATCAGGGAACCTGCGGAAGTTGCTATATGTTTTCTGCCATGGCTTCCTATGAAGCCAATTTTAACCTTTTTTTTGAAAAACAAGTCAGTCTCTCCGAACAACACTTCCTTGACTGTGGGGACAGCGGATCCTGCAATGGGGGATGGTACGGTACTGTTTTTGAAAAAATGCAGGAGACCGGAGCTATTGATGCAAACGAATACCCCTATAAGGGAAAGGTATCATCCTGCAGCGTAAAATCCCGGGGTCAATATTTTTCTCTTGACACGGGTTATGTGGGAAAATACCTTCAAATCGCTTCAGTACCCCAGATTAAAGATGCTCTTTGCAAACATGGGGTGTTATCTTCATCCGTATATGTCACGCGTATGTTTACAGCTTATGCAGGGGGAATTTTTGATGAACATGCCAAAGTCGAAAAAACCAACCATGCCATTAATATTATTGGCTGGGACGAATCCAAAAAATCGTGGCTAATAAAAAATTCATGGGGAGAACAGTGGGGTGAAAAAGGCTACATGTGGATTGAATATGGTTCCAATAACATTG
The DNA here is from genome assembly GCA_029858425.1 of Spirochaetia bacterium. Lineage (GTDB taxonomy): Bacteria > Spirochaetota > Leptospiria > Turneriellales > JAOUFE01 > JAOUFE01. Next base: position 18,144 of record JAOUFE010000002.1, read on the forward strand.
GACTTGGAACTGAATGGGTATTTCCCAAAAAAATAAAATAGGATGTTTTATGCAAATGAAAAAATATTTTACAGCATTATGTGTTTTTATTTTTACAACAAGTTTTAATCCCGTATTTGCTGGAGGCGCCGGAGTTTATGGAATCATTTCTTTTGTATCCGGAGATGTTACCATTACCTCCGGGCAAAAAAGTTTTCCTGCAAAAATTGGCGCAAAAATTCAAGTCGCAGATTCCATTGTAACCGGGAATGGAATTGCCCGAATTCAGATTGCGGGCACATACATTTGTCATATTGAGAAAAATACAAAAATTACCTTTCAGGAAATTCTTGAAACCAACGAAAAGGACTCCTACAATATTAATTTATCCACAGGCCAGATATTATCAAGATTAATTCGCGAAAAAAACAAAAAAGCAAACTTGACCATAATAACACCGACTATCACCGCAGCTGTACGCGGAACCGATTTCATGGTGAGCGAAACTGAGAAATCAGCGCCGGCGGAAGGCGAAAAAAGTATAACCACGGGGGTGTACGTAAGCCAGGGAATAGTTGAGGTTGAATCCCCAGGCAGGGAAAAAGTGAATGTAAACGCAGGAGAAGAGGTGAAGGTATTGCCCGGAGAATTAAGAAAATCCATGATGGAAGACTTTATAAGCGCAAAAATGAAAATTCTGGATGAATTGAAAATTATGAAGGAATTTAACTGCAAATTAATTGAAGAGCAAAAAGAAAAAAATCGTAAACTACTCGAGGAGATGAAATGAAGATATTACTGTATAATGGCGGCCGGGAAAAACTTCTGGTTCAAAAAACGAATATATATTTTTTTGTTTTTTTGTACATTTTTTTAATGATTTCTGGATGCGGAACATCGAAATCCAACATTAAAACCACATCGGAAGAAGGCTGGACAACCGGCGAAGGAGTTGGTTCTATTGTGGACAATGAAATTGGTAAAGCCAAAGATGATGCCTTAAACGACGCCAAAAGAGACGCCGTAAAAAAGGTGATTGGAACGTTAATAAAATCCAAAACGGAAATAGACAGCGGAGTTTTTCAGGATTCCGAACTCACCGCAAAGTCCGAGGGATTCATAGACACCTACAATATTCTCGATAGCAAAGCAATATCAAAGTATGAATACCAGGTGCGCATAAAAGCCAAGGTCAGCAAGGCCAAGATAGAAGAAGCCATTGAAGACATGATCTCGCAGCAAGCTCGCCCCATAATGATGGTGTTTGTCAGCGAAAGTACTTTTGGAAACAAAGATGTATCAGGACAAAGCAAGGCCGGTACTGCCATTGAGTCTGAATTTACAAAAAAAGGATTTCCTCTTGTTGACCGGGCTACCTTTGAAAATATTCGAAAATCAAAAAATGACAGAATTATGGAAGCGTTAAAGGGTAACAATAGCGCTGCAAAGGAAATTGGAAGTCTCGGCGGAGCCGAAATTGTTCTTGTGGGCGATTCCGTAATTTCATCGGCGGGGCCAGTAACCGAAGGGTCAAAACTGATTTCTGTCCAGGCCGATGTCAGCATTCGTGTTATTGAAACAACAACTGGATCCATTTTAACTACCGGGCAGGAACATGCAGCCTATCCACACATAAATATGCAAACTGGCGCGGTTGAGGCCACAAAAAGAGCTGTGGCATTATTATCAAAAAAATTAATTCACGATATTGCCAACAAATGGAAAACCGGGAAAGCGACGATAATCGATGTATCGATTTCCGGAGCAAATTATGAACAGGTAAAAAAAATCCGCAGCGAATTGCTCGAAAAAGTCAGGGGTGTAAAAGCTGTACATAGAAAAGAAAACTCGGGAAACATTTCTATTTTACAGGTCGAATTTGAAGGAGATTCTTTTACATTTGTTGACCGGGTGATTGATGCAAAAATGACCTATCCCCTGACGACCGGAAATGTAAAAAGGAATTCAGTAGATTTTCAAATAAAGTAAAAAAATGAACGGAATGTCTGCGGAGATAAAGAATCCGCGCAGAATTCAAATTTAAAATTAAAAGGAGAAAAAAATGAAGAAAAGTGTAAAAATTGGTTTGAATTACCTGGTATTAATCGCAGGTATTCTCATCATAAGTCTGACAGCGTCGTGTGGAGATACTACCGATACCATGATTAAGGGTAAATCGTATAAAACCGAAGGATGGATTAATGACGATACTTTTGTTGTTACAGCGCTGGGTGCGCCTGCGCCTGATGCAAAAGGTTTGGTAAAAAGAAGAACCCAGTCAAAAGAAGCTGCTATTATTATGGCGCAAAAAATGATCGTTGAAAAAATGATTGGAGCCCAGCTAAAAGGCGCTTCTGCCGTCAAAGATGGCGAATCTGCAGGTATTGTTGTTACCAAGGAATTTGAAGGAATGGTAAAAGGCGGTTCAGTCGAAAAAATAACATACGATGAAGATGATAACTGTGAAGTTTTATATCAGGTCGAAGGACGCGGTTTGAAAAAAAGAGCTGCTCTGGAAATCGAGAAACTAAACAACAAATAAAAACCTTTATCAGCCTGCTTGAAGAATTTTTTAAAACAGATAAAACTCAGGCAGGCTGAATTTTATCTGTTCCAAAAATGATCATCCAGTCCTGCTATTTAAGATATCTTGTAATTCATTAAATACTTGTTCTGGCGTGATTTCAATCATGCAGGCATGATCTTTTCTCAAACAAGGATTGCTTCCGTTGATGGAGCAGGGTCTGCAATTGAGATAATCAAGCTGAACAGTTTTACTTCCTTTTGACAGGGGAGCATATCCAAAATATGGATGAGATGGCCCCCAAATGGACAGCACCGGTACTCCCACCAGCGCCGCTACATGCATATTGGCTGAATCCATGGAGACAACAAGATCAAGGTGTTGAATAAATTCCAGGTCTTCTGAAAATGAATATTTACCGGCAACAACGGTGGCAATTTCCCCAAATATTGCATTAAGATTGTCTTTTTCTTGCGGTCCGCCAAGAATATAAATTTCACCCGATAAATTTTTTTTAATCAGAGCAATCACCTGTGCCACATTTTCAGAAGGCCATTCTTTTAAATGATGGCGGCTCGTTGGAGCAATTCCAATATTAATGATTCCGGATGGAGGAGTTATACCTGTTTTTTCGGGAGTAATTAAATAATGAGCGTTATCGGCCTTGACGGGAATACCGGCATCCTTGAATACTCTACGGTATCGTTCCACGGAATGCATCAAAGGTATTAAAACTTTATTTTTTCTTCTGGCCATTTTCCATTTTTCAAGACGTCCCTTGTTTATTCGATATGTTTTAAGGTTCAGGAAAAAGCAAAGAATTCGGGTTCGATAAACGCCATGAAGATCAAGGATAGCATCAAAGTGGCGCATCCTTTTTACTTTGCGTGCAAAACGCCATAATTGTATAAAACTTCCCTCTGTTGCCACATGAATCGGAATAAACTGCAATCGTTCGATACCATAAAAAAAAGGTTGAAATTCAGGGCGGCTCACAAAGGTAATATTTATTTTTTTATCAATGGCGACAGCTTCCCTTAGCGCGGGAACGCATAACGCCACATCCCCCCTCGCCGAAAATCGTAAAACAAGAATATTCATCAGATTTCCTAAAGGGATTTCTTGTATAGAGATGGATTTAATTCCGGGTCGTTGTACATTTTTAATTGTCGATATACTTTCATATATTTATTGCCTGATGCAATATCCCACATCAATTCATCAAAACATTTGGACAAATCTGTCATTTGCTGATTCATAATAGATAATTTCTCCGAACACGTCTGGAGGTGAACTTTACTGCCCCCTTTTCTGTTTACTTCAATCTTCATATGAAATATTTTCAAACACAATATCGAAACCCTGTCTAATATCCATGCCGGACTTTCCGAGTTCATGCGGGCATCTTTTTGCAATTCAATTTCCGTGTGATGAAATGATTTTAAAATCCACTCGTCAATTTTTTCAACCGTATCATTTCGATTTTGATTGGAAAGATCAATTTTCCTTTTTATCAAAAGAGCCTCTCGTGGATCAATTTCAGGAGCGCGAATTATATCTTCCAGATGCCATTGGACGGTGTCTATCCAGCATTTAGTGTAGAGAAGATTCTCTATGGTGTTTGAATTTTCATCAAACGGGTTTTGAATCAAATCAGTAACTTCATCGCGTATATGATAATCCTCAATAGCTTTAAAAAATATTTTTTCGCAGTAATCGGCGTTTACAGGGATATTCATTATTTTTTTGCTTTATTGGTTTTTTTTGCCGGTTTTCTATTTAAGGATTTCTTTTTTTCTTTTCTCTCCGGGTTTTTTGTTTTTTGTGAAGAAATGCTGAAATCCCGTATCATACACCTCATTGTACATTTTTCGGAGAAAATTGTTTCAGAAACTGTCTTGAAACTGTTTTTTTTAAAAAATTTTATTCCTTCTTCGGTAAATGTCTGCAAAAAAACAGGTTTTTTATCTTTTGCTGCGTGGTCAAGAATATTGGAGAGTATCAATTTGCCATACCCCTTCCGACGATATTCGGGATGTACAGCAAGGTAAAATAAATGCCAGTATTCTCTACCCGCCATGTGATCTTCCCGTAGTTTCCATGAAAAATCGATAAACTTCATCACTTTATTAAAGGTTCTCAAGCCCAGAAAGAAAGGAATGAACAAAAAACCGGACTGAATCATGGATAAAACCGAAATTTGCCTTCCGGGAGGTATGGACATTGTTACAGCTATTACCCGATTCTTGTGCAGGATAATATATTTTTCTCCAAATTTCTCGAGTATTCCGGAAATTGCATTTATCAATTTCAAGGTGTGTAGCCTTCTTTTTGCGGGGTTTGGCGAAAAAAACACAATTCCCGGATCATCTGCAAAAGATTGCGCAATTAACTGCACCGCCATCGTTTCATATGTTCCCGAACATTTTTCAATTATTGGCTTCATGTTTTCTTATGCTATTCAGGTTTTGAAAAACATCAATATTCCAATAATCACAAAACCAGCCCCCGCAAATTTCTGAAGGTATGCCGGATTTATTATATTTGCAAGAAGTTGGCCGGCAAAAACCCCAATGGCTGACGTGGTAATCAACGCAAGAGAGGCGCCTGAAAAAATCAAAAGCTTGCTTGCACCCTTTTCTGTGGCAAAAAGAAGAGTTGCCAGCTGGGTTTTATCTCCCAACTCGGCAAGAAAAACAGTTATAAAAACGGTAAATAATACTTTTATTTCCATATTACCCTCGCTGAAACTTAACAGACAGCCAATATTATATTCACGAAAAACTTATTATTGCAACTCTCTTGTTTTGCAAATATATAAATCAGGATACACCTGCAAGCTTTTACCTGCTCTTCTATAAAATTGACAGGGGTACTCGAGCATGGGCATGAACCTCCATAATCAGATCAAAATGTATTAAAATGCGTGGTTTTGGGGCGCGAAGCGCCCCAAAACCACGTTAATTTATATCATTCTGACTGAATATTGAGGTTTATGCCCATGCTCGAATAATGAAATTGCGAAATGCAAAAAGAAAAATATAAGAGTTGACAATACAAATTTTTGATGAATTTTCAATAAAAGGGAAAAAAATGGTTTCATGTATAATTTGTCATAAACAGAATTCGAAAAAATTATTGAATAAAAATGGTTATGGTCTGGTAAAATGCAAAAACGATGGTCATATCTATGTAGAAAATCCTCCGGTGGGCAAACAATTGACGGATATATATTCGCTTGAGTATTTTGAAGGCAGCGCTGCTGTTGGGTATCGCCATAATGTTTTTACGGCATCAGCAAAACAATTATCGAGATCCGAACGACGGGTTCAAAAACTCAAGAGATTTTTTCAGAGCGGCCGTGTTTTGGATGTTGGGTCCGGTCCTGGATTTTTTGTAAAAGCGGCATCCCGGTATTTTGAAGCAAACGGTTGCGACATATCACAGGCCGCTGCCGATTTTGCAAAAAAGAATCTTCAAGTAGATATTTGGGTAGGAGATTTTGTGGATTATCCTGATGCAAAAAATTCCCTGGAGTGCATTACCATGTTCAGTCAATTAGAGCATACTATCCATCCGGAAGAAAATTTGAAAAAAGCTGCCAAATTGCTTGTGCCGGAAGGTTTGCTCATCATTTCCCTTCCCAACATAAATGGTTTACCAAGATACGTTCAGGGTAGATTCTGGAGAGGTTTTTCCATTCCGGAACATTTGCATTTTTTCAATCGGAAGAATCTGGAAATAGTATTAAATAATGCGGGATTTTTACTTTTAAAGCATAAATACAGCGAAAACAATTTCTTCCGGGATACCAATTATTTTTATGCAAAAAAATTGAGTTTATAATTTTAGCATAATTTCCTGATTTTCTATATTCAGGCCTTTTTTTAGTCCGGGACTGATATTTTCTTTTGCAATTTGAATAACGTAAGGCAATATTTTTCTGGATAGCGCAATGGATGCGCTTCCTGGTACGGCTGATGGAAGATTTGCTATCGCGCTGTGAACCACTCCTTCTTCCATGTAAACCGGTTTTGAATAGGTGCAGGGACGGGTGGTTTCAAAGCAGCCTCCCTGATCGACGGCAATATCAAATGCCACGGAGCCTTTGGGTAAGAGTTGAATCATTTTGCGGCTAATGATTTGCGGCGCACGCCGGCCATAGACATACACAGCTCCAATAAGAACGTCTACCTGCGGCAATATTTTCATAATATTTTCATAAGAACTTTCCAGAATGGAAATACGAGAATATTTTTTTTTCAGCATCACAAGAAGCGACGGGTTAATATCAACCACCGTTAACCTTGCTCCGACTCTATATGCTGCATCTAACGCGCTTTGTCCCGCCGCTCCAGCTCCCAGGATAAGAACATGCGCCGCTTGATGAAACGGATTTTTTCCCAGTAACACCCCCTTGCCTCCATAAGCCGACATTAAAAAGCTGGAACTCAACGAGACCGACAAGTAACCGGCAATTTGACTCATTGGGGTCAGCAGGGGAGTTTTTCCATTTTTTTGCACCGTTTCAAATGCATATGCGGTTAAACCTGTCCCGGCAAGTTCGCGGGTCAGTTGCGGATTGCCTCCGAGATGAAGAAAACAAAACAATGTATGATGTTTTGCAAGCAGCGGAATTTCAGTCGGCTGTGGCTCTTTTACTTTTACGATAATGTTTGCCTTTTTATATAAAGTAGCCGGATCGACAACAATTTTGGCTCCAACAGATTTATATTTTTCATTGCCAAAGCCTGCATACTCTCCTGCATTTGCCTCAACAATCACATCAAAACCATTGTTGATTATTTCCAGACAATCCGAAGGGATTAAGGCCACCCTTGTTTCATTTGCTTTTGTTTCACGCGGAATTCCAATAATCGCCCTCGCCATAAATGACAAAACTTATGGGGGATGTGTGCGCAAGAATTTTTCGTAAACGTGAAAAAAATAATACGATGAACGGGACAAGGACGGGAAAGCCCGCGCGATCGTGCCTATGCAGGAACTTCGATATTCAGGTCAGGATGTTGTAAAATACGCGTTTATTGAAAAATTGTAGACGATCCCGACTGAGCATATGATATTAGTTACGAGAATTGGAACAGGAAAAAAATTTCAATGCGGTCGACATGGAAAAGAATACAATTCACACCAGAGTGGCCGAGCTATCCATCGACGAGGATGGAATTGTGCATGACCATTGACCATAAAAATGGTCTTTTCAGCAATGATCCCATGGATATTCTTGCGGCCATTAAAAAAATCACCGGAGGGCAAAAGGCCGCAATTTTGGGGAGTTCCGTCCATTTCAGGATTCCTTCGCGCGATGTGCGGATTTTTGCCGCCAGTACGGAAAACGCAAGGGACATCAAAGCCGCCTCATCGGTCATTACAAATCCGGCAGCAAGGATATCAGCCAACTTCTTTATGAAAGTAAACAAACCCCCGTTTCCCTTTAAATTTTTTTCAACGGAAAAAGAAGCCCTTGGCTGGCTGAAGCAATATATCCAATGAATTTCTTTGAATAATTTTAATACGATGCAGAAAGATCCTGTAAACGATTCACGAATTGAAAAAATTCTTCATCTGATTACTGAATTTGCTTCGGGTAATCTGGATGCCCGCGAGAAGCCTTCCAATAAAAACGATGACATTGAGGGCATCATTGGCGGCTTGAACATGCTGGGCGAAGAACTCAAAGCCTCTACCGTATCCAAAAATTTTCTTGGCAAGATTCTGGATACTATGGTGGATGGCCTGATTATTGCCGATTCCGGTTTAATCATACTTGATGTCAATCCTGCCATGGAACTGCTAAGCGGCTATGATGCAAAAGAGCTGGTGGGGAACTCGCTTGAAAAAATTTTTGGCGACCACGACATGTTTAATTCGCTGTCGGGTCATTACTCTGGAAACGAATATTTTGCCGCGATTGAAACGACCTGTTTATCAAAGGAAAATATTAAAATACCTGTATCGGTTTCGATTTCCTGCATAAACGATCATGAAAATCTTTCCGATGCATATGTTATTATCAGTCATGATATCAGCGAAATCAAAGAAAGAGAATCCCAGATACTTGCCGCCAATCAAAAATTGTCCTCCATTCTGGAAGCCCTGCCCGATTTATTGTTTGAGGTCGATTTAAACGGTCTTATTCACAACTATTATTCGCCCCATTCAGGAAGGTTTGTTTTGCCCTCCATGGAATTTATATATAAAAACCTGTCCGAGGCTTTGCCAGCTTCGGCTTCTGCATCAATCATGGAAGCAGTTCGGGCGGCGAATGTTGACGGCTGGTTCGGCGGAAAACAGTTTGAGGTAACGATCGAAAATGCAAATTTATGGTTTGAAATTTCTGTAAATCAAATGATTGGGGTACAGAGTCTAAGTCCGCGGTTTATTGTTCTGCTGCGAGACATTACGAGACGCAAGAATATTGAAGATGAATTGCGCATTGCGGCAGTAACTTTTGAAACCAACGAAGGTATTGTAATTACCGATGCACAAGCCCGGATTATCCGCGTGAACTCGGCTTTTCAGGAAATAACCGGTTACAAAGCAGAAGATGTAATTGGCAAAAACCCCCGCATAATGAGCTCCGGGCGGCACGACAAGTCGTATTATGCCGACATGTGGAAACAGTTGCAAACACGCGGAACATGGGCAGGCGAAATATGGGATCGGCGTAAAAACGGGCAGGTGCATCCAAAGTGGCTGACCATAACCGCCGTAAAAAATCAAAAAGGCGAGACCACCCAGTATGTAGGTATTTTTAACGATATGACGGCACGCATCAAGGCCGAAGAAGAAATTCGCAACCTTGCTTTTTACGATACCCTCACAAACCTTCCCAACCGACGTTTACTTATGGATCGCCTGCGCATGGCTCTTTCTCTGTCTGGTCGCACAAATAATTTTGGGGCAGTATTGTTTTTGGATCTGGACAAATTTAAAAGTCTAAACGACATGAAGGGTCACGAATACGGGGATAGGTTATTGATTGAAGTCGGGCAACGCATTGTTTCCTGCGTCAGGGAAGTCGATACCGTGGCAAGACTTGGCGGAGATGAGTTTATAATTTTGATAGAAGAATTGGGTTTGGTTAAAAACTCTGCCATGCAGAAAGCGGCGATGATTGCCGAAAAAATTCGCAGCGCCCTGGCCTTACCCTATCAGTTTGAAGATTATAAGCACTTTTGTTCCACCAGCATTGGTATATGTTTGTACAAAGGCAGCGAAATAGCTGAAGGAGTTTTACTTAAATCGGCAGATATGGCCATGTATCAAGCCAAGGAGTCTGGGCGCAATACTGTTCGCTTTTTTGATCCGGATATGCAGCGGGCAGTGGAAAACCATGCAGAGCTGGAAGGAAATCTCAGAAATGCCATTGAAAAATCCCAGTTAAAACTGTATTATCAGGTTCAGGTAGACCGCGATTTGCGCCCGATTGGGGCAGAAGCCCTGATACGATGGGAACATCCCGGTCAGGGATTTATTTCGCCGACGCAATTTATTCCCATTGCCGAAGAAAGCAATTTGATTCTGGACATAGGTGCGTGGGTACTCCACAATGCATGTCGGCAACTTGCCATATGGAACAATGACGAAAAAAGGCGTCACCTGACACTTTCAATTAATGTGAGCGCCCGGCAATTTGGACTTCCCGGTTTTGTGGAAAGTATTACCAGCGCTATCCAGGAACATGGCGTTGATCCATCTCGCTTGAAACTTGAGTTAACCGAGCATGTCCTTCTGAGCGATGTAACAAACGTTGTGGCAAAAATGCATGCCCTTAAAGAGCTCGGTGTATGGTTGTCTATTGATGATTTTGGCACAGGTTATTCTTCCCTGTCTTATTTGAAGCGCCTCCCTATTCACCAGTTAAAAATAGACCAGAGTTTTGTCAGAGATACAGCTACTGACCCAAATGATGCCATGATGGTGAAAACCATTATCAGTCTTGCCCAAAATTTCCATTTAAACGTTATTGCCGAGGGGGTTGAGAACAAAGAGCAGCTTGATTTTCTTGTGCAAAATGGATGTATGGCATATCAAGGCTTTTTGTTTGGAAAACCCGTTCCTCTTGCAGATTTTGAGGCGCTTGTAAAAAAATAATGGGGGGATGGGACAAACAGATACCGCGGTGGGCGGCGTCCGCCGCGTCGCTATTTACCTGCGTAAGCGCCTCGGCATGAACCTCAACAATCGGATCAAAATGTATTAAAATGCGCGTTTTTGGGGCGCTTCGCGCCCCAAAAACGCGTCAGTCTAAATCATTCTGACTGAATTTCGGGGTCCGGCCCAAGCTCTCGTGAGTTTCAGGCACTTAAAACATGCTCCCAAACTCACGCAGGTAAATTGAAGAAAGATTCGCTTTTTCCCGAAAATTTCATCCCAAAATGGAAAATCCCTGCAAATTTTATACTCCCTGCCATAAAATCAAATTGGAACGCTGGTTTTACCTGCGTGAGTTTGGGAGCATTACTTAAAAAAATCTCTATTAAAAAAAGGGTTGTAATTGCAGATTTCTTTATGAAAGTGACATAATGTTGGAATTATCTATTCCTTTTTTGGCTTCGGTAATTATAACCATCCTGCTTCGCCGTCTTGACAAATCCAGCATTAATCTTCGAAAGTTAAAAACTTTAATTGAACGCGGGCAGAAGGAGCTGGTAGATATCGCTCTACAGAAAAAAGAAGAATTAAAAGACGCCAGCACCCAACTTGATTTGCTTCTTATCAATTCTGATAAATATCTTGGCGAACTTAAAAGCGAATTGACCGGTCTCAAAAATACCGTTTCTGAAGTTCAGGGCAGTCGCGCCGGTCTTCTCGAGATGGACGGCGAATTGCAGTCGCTGGAACTAACCACCAATTCTGTAAAAGATCAGCTTCGATATATAAACGAATCGCTCGATAAAATTGACCAGCATCAAAAGAAAATAAAAAATCTGCAGGAATACATAAAAAATGTAGATAACGACGCATCAAAAATGGTAAAAAGTTTTCAAAAAGCCATTGGAGACAAGTCTGAAGAAGTTGTGCGCCTTATGGAAGCCAAACTAAACGCAGTATCTTCCGAAACCCACGATTATCAAAAAAAACTTCGCGACGAATTGCTTGAAAAACACGGTATTTTGTCTCACAAGATTACCGAGAGCTACAAGGAACTTGAGGGTTCTCTGCGAAATAGCGCTAGGGGGTTAACCGCGACTATCGAAAAAGAAGTCCACAGCCGTTTTTCGATCCTGGATGATCTGGACGTCCGGATCAGCGCCAATGAAAAATTATTAAGCGTTCATCTTCCGGATCTTGTGGAGCAGCTCAAACTGAAATTTCAGCATGATCTTATAGACAGTCAAAATCAATTGGAGAATTTAAATAAATCTATTGTTCGCACCGAAGATGACTTGCGAAAACGTTTTGAAAAAATCCATGCAGAAATTGATGAAGAGCGGAATACCTTGTTTCAGAATTTTATTGAGGAAACAGACAAGATCAGGGATCAGATTCATTCTCTGGACTATGACACTCTTGCCAAGAAAGATGAATTGATTCGTTCTGTCAAAGAAGAAGCGTCCAAAATCCAGGGACAAATTACGTCATTTGAGAAAATATACGATCATGCCCGGGAAAATATTTACAAGCAGGTCAATGCCCAGGAAGAGGAGCTTGCAAATCATCTGGTCAGACTTCAACTGGCGATTCAATCTTCTCTCGATACGGTCAACCAGGAGTCTGACAGAAAAAAAACTGAAATTGAACTTTTTCTCGCCGGGGTAATTAAATCTTCAAGCGAACAAATGGCGTCTCTGGAAAAATCTCTTGAACATAAATCAGAAAATCTGGCGGAAAAGCATAAAGAAAATGAAGAAAAGGTAAGCGATCGCCACAAAAAGTTTGAAAATTTTGTCGCAAGGGCTATGATTCAGGTGGAAGAAACATCGAGGGAAAAAGACGAAGAGTTTCTGGAAAAAATCAGCCAGTTTGAAAAAAACCTGAAACAAGGCGAGAGCGAAATTGAAAAAAGGCTTGGAAAATTTGAAAAGCTGATAGAAACTTCTTTGCGCCTGCTTGATTCAAAAGCAGCCGACAAAAAGGATGAACTTTCAGAATTTGTCGATAATGAGTTTGATAAAGTAAAAACCAAAATTGATTATTTTCATGAGTTATTTAACGAAAACTCGGGATCCTTGACCGAGCGTGTGCGTGAAAAAGAAGATCAGCTTTTACTTCTTGTTGAAAACTATAAAAAAGCGGCTGAAAATACCGCTTCTGAAATAAACATTCAATCTGAAAAAGAAAAAGAAAAATTAGGCGAATTTATCACCGGTCAGTTGAATCTGGCAAAATCAAAATTTGACTCATTTCAAGGCCTCTATGAAACTGGAATGAATCAGGTTGCCAGTAGCGTGGACAAGGCTCAGAACTATTTCAATGAGCAATTGTCCGGATTTGAATATAGTGTACAGAATACCATTGATTCGCTTATTCATGAAACCGGAGAACGCAAAAAAGGAGCTGTTGAATTTTTTTCTGAACAATTCAGACAAATGGAAACAAAATTCCATGAGCTCAATAAAAATTTTATGGAAAATACGGAAGAATATAACGCCGGAATGAATGAGCGCGAGAATCTTCTAAAAGAAATGACTTCCAGGGCGACAGCCTTTATCCAGGAAAGCTCGGCAGCCATTGCTGAGGACGCGCAAAGACAACAGCGCGATTTCTCGCAATCTATTCAGGCAGAACTCAAGAATGTTGAAGACAAACTCATAAACTTTCAAAATACATATTCGGAATCCATTCATTCGTTTGAAGACAGCCTTGAAAAAAAAGATCGGGAGCTGGAATCCAGATTATCTCATATGGAGGATGTTTTGGATTCGTCGATCCGGATGCTGAATGAAGAGTCCGGGAAGCGCCGCGAAGAAATCAGCGCATATGCCGATACGGAACTCTCCCGCTTTGATAAAAAAATAGATGAAATAAAAACTATATATGAAAAAAATTCTAACTTTGTAAGCGGTAGTCTGAAAGTCCATGAGTCAGAAATCAATCAGCTGGTAGATAATTTCAGGGACATTGTACATGCTTCGGTTCAACAAATTGCCGATGAAGCCGAAGCCAGGAAAGACGAGATACAGGGCTATACGGCAGACCAGTTCGACGCACTTCAAAGTAAAATTGAAACTTTTAACAAGATCGTCAACGAGGGTTCCGAAAATTTCCAGGAAACTGTCCATTCGTCAACAGAGGGTCTGGAAAGCAAGGTTTCCGGAATTGAGGAAGAAATAAAAAAAGTTTTTGAGAGTATTCATGCTGAAAGTCAAAAACACAAAAAAGAATTAAGTGATTTAATTTCAAAAGAAATTAAAGTAATAGATGACCGACTGGAAGACTTTGCAAAACTTTATCAAACATCCGAAAATTCGATTGAGGAGAATTTTGACACGCACCAGGAAAGCCTGATGGAAACGATAAAAGTTATTCAGCAGACGATTGCCGTTTCAATTCAGGAAATTCACGACGAGTCAGACAGGAAAAAAGCAGAAATTCACAAATATGCGCAATCCGAAAGTGCTGAATTAAATGCAAAAATTTCAGAACTGGACAATGTATTTAACCGGGCGATAGAAGAAATTAAAGCAAAAGTCCGGGAAAATGATACCCAGATGGAAATCGAGAAAGGATCTCTTGAGAAATCAATTCGCAGCGCAATTGATCAGGTGTTTGACGAGAGCGAAGACCGAAAAAATGAATTTATAAAATCTGCCGAAGAAGAACTCGGAAAGTTTCATGAAAAAATGGGCTCCTTTCAGTCGGTATACAACGAGAGTATTGAGAACATACGCAAGAAATCTGAAATGGCTGCCGATGAGGTGAACGGACTTATTTCGGGTTTAAATACTGTCATTGATAATGCCATGGCGAAGTTTGAAAATCTTGGCTCCGAGGAAATGGAAGAATTGCAGGTTGAGATTAACAAGGCCGTTGAATCTGTACAGAAACGTGCTGAAGAAGTATTTCAGGAATCGTACGATCAGTTTGTTTTTGATGTCAAGGAATTTCGGGAAGAGTTTAATCGTGTTCAAAATCAAATTGAATCTCTGGAGTCCGTCAGCGAAGAGCGCTATAAACAATTAAATAACGAAATTATCGATGTAAAATCCAAAATCCAGGACAACCTTTCTTCCTATGTTCAGCAGATCAAGAAATCGGCAAAAGATTTAACCGAAGTTTTTGAAAAGGATTTATCCGGGAAGCTTTCCTATGTATCGAAACAAATTGAAAGCCTTGAGGGGGAGATTGAAACTCTGCGAAACAGGTCAGTAGAGGAAATTGAAGGCAAGGTTTCCCCGCTTTACAGTAAACTGGGAAATATCGAAAAAAATCTGCTTGAATCGCAAAAACATTTAATGGATAAATGGAGCGAGGAAACAGCCCAGGTAATGAAAAAAATTTCAGAAAAGGAAATTTTATTTTCCCAGTCAGCCGAAAAGTGGGAAACACAATTTGAAGCCATGACCCGCAATGCGCGCGATAGCGTTCACAAAGGTTTTGTAGATCTCGAGAAAAAGCGTACGGATCTTCTGGACAGTTTTGACAGCACAATAAATCAAAAAATGTCCGATGTCGAAAGATTTTCCGGAGAATGGTCGGAAAAAAATGAAAAAACTCTTTCCGAATTAATATCGTCCTTTAAGTTAAAAATGCAGGAAAAAGAAGATTCCGCGTTTGATAAAATGCAGCAAATGTCGGCCAGGTTTGGCGAAATAAAAAAAGAAATTCAGACCAGACATGACTCGGTGCTGGAAGTACTACAGGCCGAGAAATCAAGTCTTGAAAAAGAGATGAAGCAATTAAGCGAAAAGCAATTGCAGCTCTTTAATATGGAAATGGACGGGCGCATTGAGAAAACAGCAGAGATGATGCAGACAAGTTCAGACGCCACCATTGCAAAAATTGAAAAAGAGATTTCGGGCTTAAGATCAGAGTTTAAGGAAATTGAGGAATCAACCCGCGAAATGATAGCAAGTTTTACGTTTGATAAAAAAGAATTGTTTAACAAAATTGATAAAGAAACAAAACTGACAGCAAAAGAAATAATGGGTGTTCAAGAGGCCTTTAACCGACTGAAAGATGAAATGAAAATTCTGGATAAGGCTGAAAAGAGTACCGAAAAGGTAAGAAATGTTGTCAAGATTCTTGAAGACAAACTAAACGCTGCCGAAGGCAAAAGCGCTGAAATTCAGGATATTTTTCGCCGCGTCGATGAACTTAAAGAAATGCGCCTGAAACTGGATGCGGAATTAATGATGCTTGCCCAAAAAAGGGAAAAGGTCGACAAACTGGAAGACCAGCTCTCGCTTATTTTAAATCTGCGTGATGAAATTGAAGAAAAAGGCGAACAGCTTGATATGGTAAAAAGCAAGGTGCAAGATATTATTGGCGCCCAGGAACAGGTAGATGTATATCGAAGCCGCCTTGATAATATTCTCGAAGAATTTGTTCAGCAGCATACGCTTGTGGAAAATGTTCTTGGTACTATTTCAGGTCACCAGAAATCCGTTGATGAAATTAGCGGGCGCATGGAAGCCTTAAACGGCACGGTCAAGGTTGTCGATGAAAGATCCAGGTTGTTAAAAGACCATATGGATTCTCTTGAAGTAAAAATGGAATCTCTAAAAAAACACGAAACAGAAATTGTCGATGTTAAAAATAAATTTCTCGAGATTGAAGACTTGATCCAGGACATTGAAAATCGTAAAAAGCAAATTGATACTTTGCGCAAGCGTTTCGAGGAAATGAGAATCTCCATGAATGACAGCGTTATTTCCATAGAAAAAATTGAACACAATGCCGAAACAAAAGTAAAACAGCTCACCGACCTGATTAATGCTTCGGAATATACAGAAAAAATCACTTCAAAGGTATCCGGGAAAGTGGCTCCCCAAAAAATAGGCGTCGACAAGAAAAATATGATTATTCGGCTTGGGGAAATGGGATGGTCTGCAGATGAAATTGCTTCAAAAATTAATATGGATTTAACTTCCATTGAAACAATTCTTTCAACATCTATCCGCCAATAGAGCCTGGACTGATTTAAATCATTCTCACTAAATTTTGAGTTCATGCCCAAAAGCTAAGCAGTTAAACTGCAAAGCATCTTTATTTAACTTCTTCTTTACGTGGGACTTGTTTTGCTCATATTAGCCTATGATGGTTTCGTTATTAAAAAAAATATTTCAAATTTTCATAGCGATTGCTATTTTTTCCCCCGGAGTTTTGTATAGCGATAATCATAATGGGTTGAAAACACTTGAGTTTAAGGTTTTTGGAAAAAAGGGACAATCTATCCAGAAAATGACAATAAACAGGATAAAAACAGAAACATTTGTTCGTTATGTAGACAGTCTTGGTGAGAGTTCCGAAAATATTTTCAGCGATGAATGGAAACCCTTGCAGATAAAATATTTTGATATCCAAAACAGGGAATATCTTTGGATAAAATTTGACTATCAAAACCGGAGAATAATATCTAAAGGAAGAATTAAAAAAAACTATGATCTTGAGGAGCCGGTGTATGACGGCAATGGCTCCATTTTCTATGTTTTTTCAAAAATACTGCCCCCAAAAGATAAAACCATTACATTTCATGTATTTCAAGCGAAAGAAAAAAGAATTGTAAAAATGTATATGAAATATCTTAATCAGGAAAACATATACATTGGCGGGAAAATGGTACAAGCAAATGTATACGAAACCGGCCTGATAAACGGGTTTTTAAAATTTTTTTGGCCGTATAAATACCATTACTGGTTTTCAGTTGAAACGTCGGAATTGCTGCGATACGAAGGTCCAGTTGGGCATGAAAGCAGCGAAATCATTGAAAAGGAAATTTTATGAGAATGCGAAAATTGGGAAAGCAGGGGCTTGAGGTGTCTGCAATTGGGCTTGGCTGCATGGGAATGTCTGATTTTTATGGATCGCACAACGATTCGGAATCCATCCAGACTATTCACCGCGCCATTGATCTTGGAATAAATTTTCTGGATACGGCTGATATGTACGGAATTGGGAAAAATGAGGAACTTGTAGGTAAGGCCTTGCAGGGAAAACGCGACAGGATAATCCTTGCCACCAAGTTTGGAAACGTGCGCAGCAATACCGGAGAGTTTTTAGGAGTAAACGGCAAGCCTGAATATGTTCGAGCTGCATGCGAGGCAAGCTTAAAAAGGCTCGGGGTTGATGTAATTGATCTTTATTATCAGCATCGTGTAGATGCGCAAACGCCGATTGAAGAAACCGCAGGCGCAATGGCGGAGTTAGTCAAAGAAGGTAAGGTAAAATATATCGGTCTTTCTGAAGCATCGGCAGCGACCATAAAACGAGCGCATAAAATTCATCCGATAAGCGCTTTGCAAACAGAATATTCATTGTGGACCAGGGATGTGGAGAGCGAAATACTGCCCACGATCCGCGAGCTTGGAATTGGCTTTGTTTCCTACAGCCCTGTTGGCCGGGGTTTCCTGGCCGGTCGCTTTCACAAAAAAGAAGATTTTGAAAGCGGAGATTATCGAGCAAGATCGCCTCGCTTTGACGATGCAAATCTCACAAAAAATCTGGAACTTCTGAAAAAAATTGAACACATGGCTTCGGCAAAAAAGTGTACACCGGCACAGTTGTCCATTGCATGGGTTCTTTCGCGCGGTCAGGATATAGTCCCTATTCCCGGCACAAAAAGGATTCAATTTCTTGAAGAAAATTCACGCAGCATGGATATCAGTTTAACTCCGGAAGAAATAGAAACTCTCGATAAAATGTTCCCCCAGGGAATTGCAGCGGGGGATCGTTATCCGGAATCCGGGATGAAAACGGTAAACCGCTAAAGAAAAAAGACTTTTCAGGCTATTGGCTAAATAAAGAATGCTTTCTCAATTGGAGATATCATATGAATACATCAATAATGGAAAAATTGCACCTGGAACAGGTATCAAAACCCTTAAACGTTCACGTCGGGGATACCGTCAAGGTACATTATCGCATCAAAGAAGGTAATAAAGAGCGAATCCAGGCATACGAAGGAATTGTAATTGCCATTCGCAATCAAGGCGCTGGCAAGTCCATTGTTGTACGGCGTGTTAGTTATGATGTAGGCGTTGAGAGAATTTTCCCCATTTATAGTCCGACCGTAGAAAAAATTGAAAAAGTAAGAAGCAGCAAAATCAGAAGATCAAAGCTCTACTTTCAGCGAAAACGAGCAGGAAAAGAAAGCCGTTTGACTGAAATTAAAAAATCAAAAAAAACAGACTCTGTGTTTGATAAAGCTGAGAAAAGAAGAAGCTCTGCGCCAAAAACAGAAATTGCTGCCGTTGAAGCACTGGCAACTGAAACTCCTGCTGCAAATTAATTTTTCAGACGAAACAAACCCTTGCAAAAATACATTCCGGGAAAAACCGGATTTTAAATCGTGAAAGATGTTCAAAAACTGATTGAGGTAATTCCGGAGGAAAACAGAAAGAATACATTTATAATTGCCATGGATGAAGTGGGTCGGGGTTCTTTTTTTGGACCCGTTAGCATTGGCGGTGTCCTTTTTTCTCTAAATGAATTGCTTAATTCTGCAATATATCTTACAGATGATTGGCAAAAAGAAGTAAAAGATTCAAAAAAGCTCAAAGCGCCTGTAAGAAGCCGTCTTGCACTATTGATTGAAAAAAAATATCCTTCCCATGTCTCGCATGTTTCAGTCGGCTATATAAATCAATACAATATCAATCGAGCGATTCAGTATGGGGTTTATCGAACAGCCCGGAACCTGATTTCAGGTTTATCCCGGATAAATAAAGATTATTTTGTTCCGTTTATTTTACTGGATGGAAACTACCGCTTTCAGTATCCGGCTCTCCGCATGAAAGAAGAAATGCCCTCCATATATTCTATTGTAAAAGGTGATGATAAAGTATTTCATATTTCATGCGCTTCAATTATTGCCAAAGAAAAACGCGACGCAATGATACAAAAAAGCTCTTTAAAATACGTCGGTTATGGTTTTGAGAAAAATGCAGGTTATGGAACTCTGGAACACAGGACTGCCATATCCAGTATGGGTCCCACAAGGTTGCATCGAAAAGAATATATCAGGAACATCCCAAAGGACACAGATTTTTATTCGCCTGCATACTTGTCTTCAGACCATTGACCTTTTTGAATAATTTTCCCTTGTTTATCATACATAATTCCGGTTCCCTGACGTTTGGAGTTGCGAAATTGTCCTTTATAGTATGCCCCATTGCCGTACTTTCTCATTCCAGAAATCATATTGTCATCTTTAAATTCTCCGCTAACAATGAGTTCATCCGAAAAAGTTATGGTTCCATTCCCGTCTCTTTTTCCATCTTTCCATTCGCCTTCGTACTTGCTGCCATCTACATATACCATTACACCGTTGCCGTACATTCTATCTTCTTTCCAACCGCCTTCGTATTTTTGCCCACTGGAAAAAGCCATAACTCCTTTACCGTCTCTCGTTCCCTTATGAAAATCTCCTTCATAAAGCGCGCCAGTTGAGTCTGCATACTGAAGTTTCCCTTTTCCATCGAATCTGCCAAGAGAAAAATTTCCCTCGTATTTTGATCCGTCTGAAAAAATAAAGACTCCCTTTCCATTTTCACAGCCGCCTTCCTGGCAGGCTCCCTTTGGGACGTCCAGAGATGATAAATTCAGATAAACCTTTTTCTTTACATAGGAAAGAACAGTTACATGTAAAGCAATGATAAACACGGGAATTAAAGCTAACATTATTTTTTTTCTCATAAACAACCTTTGTAACTGGAAATTCTATAGTCATTTCAAGTGAATTACACAAATTAGAAACTGTTTTTTATAAATCACCAGATATCGATAACCTCTTTTAGTGGGTCCGCTCCTGCAATCTTTTTTTGATCAACCAGCCATTCATAGGAAAAAACCTGGTTTCTTCCATGTTCTTTTCCATAATACAATGCCTGGTCGGCTTTTTTTAGAGTATAAAATATATTTAGTGGATAATCAATTGCAGTATAACCTATGCTTATGGTGAGTGTTTGTATCTGTGGAAATGATGAATTCTGGATGGTTGTTCGGAGGCGTTCGGCAGCATGAAAAACATTTCTATGGGTAGCTTCCAGGGTTAGAATAACAAACTCTTCTCCGCCTATTCTAAAAATCGTATCCTGTGCGCGAATGTTTTCTTTCAGGATTCTGGAAAACAAGATGAGAACTTCATCTCCAATCATGTGGCCAAAACTATCATTAATTTTTTTAAAAAAATCAATATCTACAAGAATCAGAAAATCCTGTTTCCCGTAATCGTAGTTCGGATCTTGCAATGTGTTGACTTTTCGATCAAAGGCCCGCCGATTATAAAGGTTTGTTAAAAAATCCCTCTCGTTAGATCGTATTGCGTAGTAAAAATTAATGAATATATTAAAAAATACAGGGGTAACCGGATCCGGATGTTCGATTATTTCGTTAATCTGGATTTTAATTATATATTGCATTTCTCTTTCAAAACTTAAAGGAAAAATATAAGTGGTCATATGCCCTGTTTTTGAAATATCGGATATTCCACTCGAAAAGCATTCATTTAGGTCGGGATGATCAAGCAACAATTCCTCGGCGGAATTTTTTTCGAACATATTTATCAGGGTGATGATTGCATGTTTGTTTTTTTGATGCGGGAATTTTCTTTTAAAATTTACCTTATAGTAATATAATTTAATATCCGGAAATATTTCGGCCAAAACTTTTGAAGACTCCCTGAAAAGGCTGATTTCATCTTCGCTCTTGCTTAATATTTCAAGAGCCTTCCATAACTCTAACCATTTGATTTTATCCATAATTATTGTTCAAAGTATCGTCCCTTCATCGAGACAAGAGCAATAAATTTTTATCCTTTGGCATCACCGTTCTATTAATAATATTTTCCTTTCACTCAATTTATAGTAAAATAGGCCTATCGGGGAAAAAATGAATTTATTTGAGGGAATGACCTTTATGTATAGAAGACTCATATCCAGAGATGATATTCTTGAATTTGCCAGAATCAGCGGCGACCATGGAATACATCATACCGACCAAAGCCAGAAGCTGTTGGCTCATGGTCTATTAATCGCTACACTACCAACAAAACTGGGCGGCGATTTAAACTTTATTGCAAGAGAGATAAGTTTTGAGTTTCTAAAAGGAGTTTATGAAGGGGAAACGATAACCTGTATCGGAAAAATTGAAAAACTCATGGAACAAGACACCAGATTCAAGGCAGAACTCTTATTCTCCTGCAGCAATGAAAACGGCGAAATTGTTTTAAAAGGAAAAACAAAAGGGATGATCTGGAAATAAAAAATGCTTCTTACCCAAGCTCAATAGCGCCCCCAGAACTTCGGTATTCACGTCAGAATGCAGTAAAATGCGTGGTTTTGGGGCGCGAAGCGCCCCAAAACCACGCTAATTTAAATCATTCTGGTTGAATCTTGAGCTTCATGCCCAGGCACAAGAATTATACTCTTTTCTGACATTCGACGAAAAATATTCTTTTCATTTTGAGCAGATCGAAAATTTTATCGTTGAATTCACAAGGAGAAAATATGCCAAAAGTAAACAGATATGTAGATATCAGCACAGTAGACCGGGAAGCGAAAAAAGATTATATTGACCGTCATTCCCCGTTTATACATTGCGCTGGAAGCGCAAAAGCCGGTGAGAAGTTTCAAGTTAGCGTCAAAGTAGGTAAGGAATATACTCATCCGGACGATCCAGATCATTTTATAGAATCGGTAAAACTCTATAATGGGGAATCTATTCTCGGAGAAGCCCGTTTTTTATCAGGAACCCTCGGAGGATTGGGAGCAAAATCCCAGGCAGAAGTTACTTTTAATTTAGTCCCGTCGTCGGGGAAATTACATTTAACGGCCGTCGCATACTGCACCAAGCATGGCTTATGGGAATCTGATCCTGTTGAAGTTGCCGTAGCATAAGACTAAATTACTTGACAGACCATTTTTAAGACTCTGTTTGTCCAAGC
This sequence comes from Spirochaetia bacterium, assembly GCA_029858425.1. Classification (GTDB taxonomy): domain Bacteria; phylum Spirochaetota; class Leptospiria; order Turneriellales; family JAOUFE01; genus JAOUFE01. The sequence goes on from JAOUFE010000002.1 coordinate 40,718, forward strand.
ACGAAATGCTGCCATAGCTCAACTGGTAGAGCAGCTGCCTTGTAAGCAGCAGGTTGGGGGTTCAATTCCCTCTGGCAGCTAAGGAAGGGCAGGTACCCGAGTGGCCAAAGGGGACAGACTGTAAATCTGTTGGCTAGCGCCTACGAAGGTTCGAATCCTTCCCTGCCCACATTCCAGGCAAACGCCAAACCAATGAGTGAGGAGATTAAACAATAGAATAAATGGAGAGAATTTTGAGAAGGCGCACAAATGTGTTTTTTTAAAATTAGCTCCGGTTATCTATTTGTCCAATAACAGCGATGGATTCTCCGATGGAAGGGATCCGTGACGAGCTTTTATCCGGGAATTTTTTTGAAGCCGGAAAAAAGTCCAAACTATGGCTGCAATCCTTTTCTTATTCCGAAAAAAAAAGCCCCCAATATAAAAAGGCAGCCGAAGCATTTGTGTATTCACAATATTTTCTTCACCGCCAGGATCGTATTTTTAGAATGCAAACCGACGATCAAAGAGCCCGGTATTATCTGGAGTTGTTGAAGGAATTAAATCAAATTAGAGCCGAAAACGGATTTGAAAAAGCTGACAATCCTGTCTGGAATAGCGTCGATCTGTATCTGCATGCGAGAATAGCTGAAAATTATGCAAGGGCATTTGCCGGTCAAAAGTCGTATAATCTGGATCAAGATGAGATAATTCAGTTTTCCGTATCGCTGCTGGTTCTGGAGAAATGGAATGCGGCCATTGAAGCCCTTGATTTTTTGCTTCGCTTGAACCGCCACAGTCCTGTCATCAACTATCTAATGTCATATGCGTATGATAAATCCGGACAAAAGATAAAGTCTCATTTTCATTTGCGAGAAGCGCTTTTTTTCAAACCCGATGTTATTTCACAATATCCTGAATTTTTGACGGGAGATATTTTTGAAAAAATATGGCATTCATCATATAATGAAGAAGGTGCGGATGCGGCAGGAAAATCTCGTTACAGCGAATTTTCCCTTCTTTTGGAAATTAATGGAGTTTATAAGAGCAATCTGGATATTTCTGAAAAAGAGCTTTTGAATATCGAGAGAAATTTTTTAGATAAATATTCTCTTTATGAAAAGGATAAAAAAAATTCAAAAACTGATATTTCCGAATTATTGCGGTATTTATGCTGGCTAATTTCATCATATCAGAGCCTTGCTGTTTACGACAAGGTAGAATTTTATCGTAAAAAAATGATCGATATTAGCCCGGAAACCTGGGAAACTTTTCATAGTAAAAGAATTCAATAATCACTTGCTTGCAAAAGCCCACCGAACCTGGCAGGAACGCGAAATTCCGTCCGAATGATTTTGAGTGAAGCAGTTTTGTGGCGATTCGCGCCCCAAAACTGCGCATGTTTCCGCATTCTCACGTGCATACCAAAGTTCATGCTTGGGCGCCGCCCTGACTTTTTTGCGATTGAGCCAGAAAGAAACTTGCTAATTTTTTTTGTTTTTTTTCCGAGAATAAACCATGGAATTTCGTCCGCCCGGTTTACTATATGCGGGATTATTTTTTATTTTACTTTGCATTTTTCCTCTTTCCGGGATAAATGCGGCGCCGCAACTCAAGACTATTGATACTCCTACTGCCGCCACTCTTGCCAAAGGAGGGTACAGTATTGGCATCTGGGGTTACGATAACGGAGGAATTTTTACCCGCGCCTTGATGGGCATCCACGATAGTATTTTCCTTGGAGTCTCTTTTGATACTCAAAATCTCATTGGATCTGGAGCTCCTGTATTTAATATTCCTGGAGTTATCGGCAGAATAAAAATTACAGACGGGTTTGATGACTTTCCCCTGCTAATTGCGGTTGGATATGATGCATTTTATGGTAATGATTCAGCATCAAGTTTGCGTCAGTCCTGGACGTCGCTGAGAATGATTTACGGACCATACGTTGTTTTTACAAAACCATTATTCCTTTTAAAACATGAACAATCTTTTAATTTAGGATTGAGAACACCTATACAGCCTGTGGCAAGGCCGGAGGATACATCGCTCTTTCTGTCTCTCAACTTTCCGATTGGCCAGTTTATCCCCATGTTTGAAATCGAAAGAATATTTTTTTCAGTAGCTCGCTTTAATGAGATACTCTTTAATATTGGTTTTAGGTACGAACTTTATGATGATTTCGCCATTGAATTAAACCTGTTAATGACTTTCAACCAACCCGCCTCTCGTGTTTTGACCTTTGAATATGTAGGCGCTTTTTAAGCTTAGTCCCCTTTTTTCGCAAAAAAACCAAGCGGTAAGAATATTTTGGCTATTGTATGCCCATCTTGCCTGATAACGTCAAAATCGTTGACGCTAAGATTCATGTTTTTCAACATTACTGTAATTAACGGAACTCCAAGTCCCGCTCCTTCTTGTTGTTTGTCTCCCGAATCACCATCACCATCACCATCAAATATGTAGCCCATATTTGAAACTTTTCGGGATTGATCAATGCTTTTTTGCAGTCTTACCCATTCCACATCCGATGGAACTCCATCATTGATTATTTCAATCAAAAGCCCGTTATCCATTGGTTTCATTACAAATTTTACAAACAGGTTTTTTTGCCTGCACAGGTTTGCAAAATTCTCAGCCATATGAGTTTCAATTTCCGTTTTAAAAATAGACAGCCAGTTTTCATAAGGCAAATCAGAAAAACCCATTTCTGCCAAAAAAAAGTCCAGATAAATTCTCTTGTAAGTCGCTTTCAGGGAATTGGTTAGCAATTCCCTGACAATTAAATAAATTGGGCCGCTTAAATCAGAGCGATTTAATTTTCCCAGAACCTCTCTTAGCTTGATTAAAAGTTGTTTTTCATCGCCGCTATACAAATCATAGAAGTCAAATTCAATGGCAAGTTCTTCGGGATTAATGGAAAATAACTTTTTCCAGGGATTTATCTCCCCTCTATGCATTACAGAAAAACTCATATAAGACGATTTACAAATTTAAAAAATTCATCATCCTCAATGGCGGATTTAAAGTTTTCTTTAAAATACACAAGATTCTCCTGACCAAGTTTTAATTTTTCTTCCAGTTTTGCGCCATCTATGTCGTCCTGACTGGAATAGTGCCCGTACCCATATTTCTTGGCAAGATAATTTCCATAAGATACAATATACAGAAGCATATTGTCTTCAACAAGATCACCGGTAAAGTTCTCGTGTTGATTAAATATTTTTTCATACAGTTCTGGAAGCTTCCATTCTTTTGCGGCTTTCATACCTACGGTCATATGAGAAACTCCAAAAACGCGCTCCTCGGCCACCGGAAATGAAATATTTTCCTCAACTACCATATCAATTACACTTATGAATTTACGCCTGTCAATGGCATTCATTACAACTTTGCCAATATCATGCAATAAACCTGCTACAAACGCTTCTTCTTCAAGATCGGCGCGTCCCATCTTGCGGGCTAATTCCTTGCAAATTACTGATGTCGCGGTGGAATGTTTCCAGACATATCTTTGAAACCGCGAGTATTTTCCGGTTTCAAACAACGATCTTGAATTTGCAGCCATAGCCAGAGACCTTACTACCCTGAATCCAAGCATTGCTATGGCATGCTGAAGGCTGGCCACCTGATTTCCACGAGAATAAAAAGAAGAGTTTGCCGCTTTCAAAATAGTTGTCGACATATTTTGATCGGCCTTAATCAGATTACTCAATTGTTCAAAACTTGCGCTGCTACCGTCATTTAAATTAAGCAAACTCGCCACCACCTGCGGCTGAATTGTCAGCTTTATGTTTTTGATTTCTGCATCAATATTCACAATTAACCCATCCTCACATATTACTTTTTCAGAGTTTAAACCCGTTGATCCACCATTATACTTATTAATATCTAAATTCGATGTCAAGCTAATTTATTCATCAATTTATTCATCAAAACTTTATTCATCAAAACTGCCGGAGCAGCAGTTCTCGGTGAATATTTTTATAGCTGGATAAACTTAATTTCGCTGGTACAGGAATTGGCTTTTTACTTATTTCACGGCAAAATATGCTTATCAGGCATCGTTGAATTCAAAAAACAGCGGTATTTTGGGTTTTATCAGGTTAAAAAACAAGA
>JAOUFE010000003.1 GCA_029858425.1 Spirochaetia bacterium
GATGAAGTGGATTTTTTACACCTTGATGTCATGGACGGTCATTTTGTTCCGCAGTTATCTTACGGAGAAGCCATTTGTGAAGCCATTTCAAAGGAAACCAGCATCCCCCTTGATGTGCACTTGATGGTTTCTGCGCCTGAAAAAGAAGTTCCAAAATATTTTGCCATGAAGCCTGGTTATATTACATTTCACTACGAAACCACAAGTTTTCCCATACGACTTTCACAAAGCATTCGAAGTCAGGGAATAAAGGCCGGTCTTGCTGTTAATCCAGTAACTCCGGTTGAAGCCATTTTTGATTTAATCCCGTATTTTGATATGTTTTTAATTATGAGCATTGAGCCGGGTTTTTACGGGCAGAGTTTCCTGGAAATATCGTACGACAGGATCGAACGCTTTTCAAGAATGCGCCGCAAGTATTGCGAAAAAACCGGAAATGAAGTATTCATTGAGATCGACGGAGGGGTAAATGATCAAAACATTTGTTCCCTGAAGGATGCCGGAACAGATATCTGCGTAGCTGGCTCTTTTGTATTTAAAGGCGGCAACCCTCAAGAAAAAATAAATCTCCTCAAGACAAAATGTCTGTAATGCAAACACCAGAACCTCCCCTGACAACAGCCATAAGCCCTTGCCCTAACGATACTTTTGTATTTTATCACTTTTTAAATGATCCGCAAAACAAAGAAAAATATCAGCCGGTATTTCTGGATATTGAAGAACTCAATCTCGGCATGATAAATAAAAAATGGGATATTGTAAAAGCTTCTTTTCCCATGGGGGCGGTTCTGGAAGAGTCTTATGAATTGCTGCCTTCAGGTTCCGCTCTCGGTTATGGCGTTGGTCCAGTTGCGGTATACCGGGATGAAGATATTTTTCAAAAAGATAGATGGATTATCGGCCTCCCGGGAGAGCACACTACCGCTCATTTTTTATGGAATTATTATTTTAAAACAATGAAGGACAAAATTCCCCAAAATATAGAAAAAAAGTATTTGTATTTTGGCGCTATTATGGAAAAAACGGCTTCGGGAGATCTTGATATGGGAATAATTATTCATGAAGGACGTTTTGTTTTTAAAAATTTAAAACTGAAGATGTATCGGGATCTCGGAGAGTTCTGGGAAAAACAAACAGGACTTCCGGCGCCTCTTGGGGGAATTTTTATAAGAAAGGATCTACCTGAAAGTAAAAAGAAAATGGCGGCCTCGGATCTTAAAAAGAGCGTTTCTGATGCCATGCAGCAAAAATCTGAAAATAGTGAAATCTACCAACAAAGAATACTGCCGTATATCAAAAAATATTCACAGGAACTCCCGGATGATGTTGTTGAAAAGCATATTGAGTACTATGTCAATGCGGATACGGTCGAACTATCGCCGCGCGCCCGTGAAGCAATAAATCTCATGTTCTCGATTCATAAAGGAATGGAAAAAAATGGACTTAAATAATATAGATAAAAAAATAATTCAAATTCGCAAAAACCTGAAAAATATTATTGTTTCAAGGTCGTATCGGGAAAATCACCGTGAGATGTACACGCTGGCTTCGGGAAAAAAAAGCCCTTACTATTTTGATCTAAAGCAAACATTGCTGCATCCCCAATTTCTCACAGAAGCGGCAGAGGCATTGTTTTATTTAATGTTGAAAAATCTGCGGCAAATGCCCGCAGCTATTGGCGGCTTAACCATGGGAGCCGATCCTCTGATTTATGCCATTTCCATCTTATCGCTGGAGTCTGGAACTTTAATATATCCTTTTGTAATCCGGAAAGAGGCCAAAGATCATGGCAGCAAAAAACGCATTGAGGGACTGGTCTCCGAGGTAAATACCGCCGCCAGCATTGTTTTAATTGATGACGTGATAACTACCGGCAGGTCTACTATAAAAGCCCTTTTAGCTTTGAAAGAAACCGGATATCAGCCAACGGATGCGTTTTGTGTGGTCGACCGCCTCGAGGGCGGAAGGGAAAATCTTGCGCAAGCAGGAATTAGACTACACAGCCTGTTTGATTTAAATGATTTTATTTCAAAATAAGAGCCCAAACGCTTCAACCGTCTGACCCACATTCCTGTGTCGATTGTTCCAGGTATCGTTTATTTCAGTCTTGGGCGAAACATTTCCAGTATTTTATCTTTTGCTACTGCCTTTGGCTTCAATTCGTTTTGAAGTTCCTTAAGTAAATCCGTATAGCTTGGACCCGGGTTTGGATCTTTGTAAAAGATTCCTGTATGCAGTTTATCTCCATATTGATGAGCAATTTCAATAGCCTTAAACTTGTCAGACGGATCATGGTTTAATTCTTCCAGATTTACCATAACTTCTTTTTGTCCTTTAATCATATCCCTCTCTTCGCCGTAGGTCACACAGGGCGATTGAATGTTTACAAAGGAAAAGCCCGGGAATCGTATGGCCTCTTCAAGGATTTTAGTCAATCCTTTCATATCGCCGGGAGTTCCCTGCGCTACAAATTTTGCTCCGTAACTTAAAGTGTATAGGAGAGGATTTACCGCTTCTTCCATGCTACCATATGTCGTTGAAACTGTTTTTAATCCTTTCCGGGAAGTAGGAGATACCTGGCCTTTGGTTAATCCATAGATAAAATTATCCATAACAAGAAATGTAATATCCGGATTTTTGCGGATAATGTGAGGAATGTGACCTCCACCGATTGAAAAACCATCTCCGTCGCCGCTGGCGACAATTACAGTTAGATCAGGATTGGCCGTTTTTACTCCCAGGGAAATAGGAAGCGCCCGGCCATGAACCGCGTTAAATCCGTAAGATGTGGCATAACCCGGAATCCGGCTGGAACATCCAATACCGCTGACAAATGCAAGTTCATGCGGCGGCTTGCCAATTTCAGCAAGCGCTCGATATAGCGCCGTTAATACTCCGAAGTCGCCGCAACCTGGACACCAGATGGGCTTTAAATCGCTTTTAAAATCTTTTGGAACGAATTGTGCAGTTGCTGTACTCATAATATTTCTCCTGTTAATTATAGTTCTTTAATTTTCTTTAAAATTTCATGTTCCCCAAAAGGATTGGATCCCGCTTTTGCAAAGGACTTTAGTCCATCTGGAACATTTACAAACATTCGTATTATATGGTATAATTGACCAAGAACATTTTGTTCTATTACCAGTCCTTTTTTTACCGATTTAAAATAATCCATATATACGGATTCGGCCACAGGAAATAGCAATTTGGGAACCAGTAGTTTCACTTTAATTCCTTCGGCCTCTGCAAGATCCCGGGCTTCCATGGCTACTCCTGCAACGGTACCCCAGCTTATCATACACAGCTCGGCATCCGATGGGCCAAAGGTTGAAAACAGGTCTGATCGTTTCTTCAAAGGATCCAGTTTTCTGGTTCTTTTCTCAATCATTTTTGCGTGAAGTTCTCCGCTGGAAGTTGGCGCCCCGGACTCCGAATGTTCGATACCGGCGGCAAGATAATTTCCATGCAGCATTCCTGGATGAGAAACGGGGCTGATATGATTTTCAGTAAACTTGAATCTTTCATAATTCTCCATTTCTGCTTCAGTAGGTAGCTGACGATTAATTATTTTAAAAGCGCTAACATCTATTTCATCAATAACTTCTTTTCTCTGGGAAAGCTCCTGATCCGATAAAATGATTACCGGTGTTTGGTAATATTCTGCAATGTTAAACGCTTCTACGGTCGTTGAAAACATATCGTGAACATCTACTGGAGCAAGTATTGGTCTGACTACATCGCCATGCGCAGAAAATGCCGCTTGAAACAAATCGGCCTGTTCACTTTTTGTGGGGATTCCTGTTGAGGGGCCGCCCCTTTGAACATTTACAATGACCATGGGAAGTTCGGCCATGGTAGCCAGGCCGAAAATTTCGGATTTTAAAGACATTCCAGGACCGGATGTTGCGGTAAGCGCTTTTTTACCAGCAAACGAAGCTCCAATAACCGAGGCAACTCCGGCAATTTCGTCTTCCATTTGAATCATGGAACCGCCGTATTTCCAGATTTCCCGATTAAGCAGTTGCATAATTTCAGATGATGGGGTAATGGGATAACCGCCAAAAAATTCGCAGCCTGAGAAAATAGCGGCTGCCGCGCAGATGTCATTGCCATCGGTCAGCAGCTTTCCCTTTGCTCCGGCTGGAGGCTTGCTTATCGTAATGTCTTTATCAGAAATCGGGTTTTCCTTTGCATATTTAACGCCTTCGTAAAAAGCATCCTCATTTCCCTTTAAGACTTCCGGGCCTTTTTTGGTAAATTTATTTCGAATACCGGTAATAATTCCGTCTTCGGCAATTCCAAACCAGCCTGATATTAATCCCAGAACAACTGTATTTTTTGCGCGATTTGTTTTTGCAGTATTTACGGCCATTTCTTCTATGGGTATGGAAAGTACTTTGAAGGGCTTTCCTTTAACAGGTATATTTTCCGGCGCAATGCCCGTATTTGAATCGTAAATTACAATGGTTTTTTCTGTTATAGGTAATTCGGCGCCAAACTTCAGGAAATCTTCCCAGTTTAGAGCAATGGCAACATCCAGATACTCGCCAATACTTCGAACGGGACTTGTTGATACCCGAATTTTCATGGAAGATTCTCCTCCCCGAATTTGCGGCCCAAAGCTTTTCGTTAATAATGCATGATACCCGTCAATAGCAAGTGCGGTAATAAGCGAATCACCTGCCGAAACAACCCCGTCTCCGCCGGCTCCAGCCATACCAATGATTAGATTTTTATTCATGATGAACCCCTAAAATAATTTTAATGAAGTTTGCATTTTTACACTTCATCTGAAAGTAAAGCAAATTTTAGTACATATCCTGTCAAGCGGAGCGATTAATGAACATAACGAAACTGTAAAAAATATTTTTATACATTAGGGCATGAATTGCGAAAATTGTTTCATTCTGGAAGAATTGTGCCCTTTTTTTGTTACAAAATGCGCAAAACCCCGTTTTCCTGCTCAAATATATATACTGGATCAGGAATTCATCTCTGCAATTTCCGCTACTCCATTGCGGTTGCTTTTATGCCAAATTTGAGCAATTTTGGATAAATTTTGGATAATTATAAATTGTCGAATCCAATCTGGATTTTTATTTTGACAGTCGATCTGCTCAAATCCATGTGGTATCATGTTATCTACATGTCTATTTCCGGCTGCCGGATATGGTACGCGATTTCTGCCGGCAACCAAGGCAATACCAAAGGAAATGCTTCCGGTATTAACCAAACCTTTGCTGCAATATGGCGTAGAAGAAGCTCTTGCTGCCGGTTTCCAGAATATGGCCATCGTTACCGGGAGAGGAAAACGCGCCATTGAAGATCACTTTGACGTAAGTTACGAACTCGAGCATCAAATCAAGAATACAGACAAGGAATACCATCTTACCGAAATTCGGGAAATTATGGACAAATGCAACTTCATATATACGCGGCAAAATGAAATGAAGGGGCTGGGACATGCTATTTTAACCGGCAGACCTCTCGTGAATCAAAAGGCTTTTGCTGTTTTGCTTGCTGATGATTTATGTGCCGCAGATGAAGGCGTTTTATCGCAGATGGTAAAAATATATGAAAAATACAATTGCTCGGTAGTGGCGATTCAGGAAGTGGAAAAAAGTCAGGTAAACAGATATGGAATTATCGCAGGAGAAAAGCTTGACGATCAATGCTATCGGGTAAACAATATGATTGAAAAACCTTCTCCCGAAGAAGCGCCTTCAAATCTTGCCATAATAGGCCGGTACATTTTAACTTCTGATATTTTCGATTTGCTGGCAGATCAAAAACCGGGTAAAAATGGGGAAATACAAATCACCGACTCGCTGATGAAGCAGGCGCAGCAGGGTAAAGTCATCGCGTATAAATTTCATGGTCGCCGGTTTGACTGCGGAAATCTGGATGGCTTTATGGATGCGTCAAACTTTTTTTATACCCAATTCAAGGAGCGGTAAAATGGTACCATTTATTGACTTAAAATCACAGTATAAGATAATTCAAAAAAATATCGGGGACGCAATAAAGAAAGTTCTGGACCATGGCCAGTATATCAATGGACCTGAAATTATTCAGCTTGAGGAAATGCTTGCCCGGTATGTTGGAGCAAAACATTGTATTGTATGTTCCAGCGGTACGGATGCGCTGTTGATGGCGCTCATGGCCATAGAAATAAAACCTGGCGACGAGATTATTACAACTCCATTTACTTTTATAGCGACCGCAGAAGTTGTTGCGCTTATTGGCGCGACCCCGGTTTTTGTGGACATTGATTCCAAAACCTACAATATAGATCCTGCTCTCATTGAAAAAAAAATTACCAAAAGAACCAAAGCCATAATGCCGGTTTCGCTTTACGGGCAATGCGCTGATTTTGATTCTATTAATAAAATTGCGGCGTCGCATAATATTCCCGTTATTGAAGACGCCGCTCAAAGTTTTGGGGCAGAGTATAATGGCCGAAAATCATGCGCATTGAGTACTATCGGCTGCACCAGTTTTTTCCCGTCAAAGCCGCTTGGCGCATATGGGGATGGAGGCGCAATATTTACGGATAACGACGACCTCGCAAAACTTTTTAAACAAATCAGGGAACATGGTCAGGATCGCCGATATAACCATCCGGTGTTGGGGTTAAACGCCAGAATGGATTCCATTCAGGCCGCTGTATTAATTGCCAAAATGAGTATATTCCCCGGTGAGATTGCCGCCCGAATAAAAATTGGAGAAAACTATTCCAGAAACCTGGGAAATGTGGCTACCACTCCTTTTATCGCAAGAGGAAATTCTTCTGTCTACGCACAATACACGATTCTAATTGAAAACCGGGATACGTTTGCCGAAAATCTGAAAGAAAATGGAATTCCAACAGCGGTTCACTACCCCATACCATTGCACCTGCAACCTGTATTTGCCTACCTGAAAGAAGCCAAAGGGTCTTATCCGGTATCCGAGCGGACAGCAGAACAGGTAATTAGTTTGCCCATGCATCCATATCTTTCCGGCGAAGATCAAATAAAAATCATAGATTCCGTAAAGCGTGCGTTAAAAAAATAATAATTTCTTGAGGAGATGAATATGACCAATATTGTTCTATGCGGCGGAAGCGGTACGCGCTTATGGCCGCTCAGTCGAAAACTCCTTCCCAAGCAATTTGTAAAAATATTTGACAACAAATCTCTATTCCAGATGACTCTGGAAAGAAACCAAAATCATGCAAAAAAATTTTTAATCGTTACCAATGCTGAACAATACTTTCTTGCGCAGGACCAGGCGCTTGCACAGGGATGTACTGCTATTGATATCATTCTGGAGCCAGTTGGAAGAAATACGGCGCCAGCTATTGCGTTGGCATGTCTGGATATTAATCCGGAAGAAATTGTATTGGTTACTCCCTCCGATCACTTGATAAAGAACGCAAAGGATTACGAGGCCTCGGTGGCATCAGCCGTAGAATTTGCAAAGGAAAATTATCTGGTTACATTTGGCATTCTTCCTGTTTTACCAGAGACTGGATATGGTTATATTCATTTTAACAATAATGATGTTATTGCCTTTAAGGAAAAACCCGACAGGAAAACTGCGGAGGAATACATTGACCGGGGCGATTATTACTGGAACAGCGGAATGTTTTGCTTTAAAGCCGGAGTATATCTGGATGAGTTAAAAAAACATGCGCCGGAAATTTACGAGGCATCTTTGTATGCATTCAGACAAAGTCAAAAAGATGGAGAAAGGCGAATTCGGTTGCAAGATATGGAAAAAATACCCTCCAATAGTATCGATTATGCGGTAATGGAAAAAAGCAGCAAAGTTAAGGTGGTGCCCTGCAATGCCGGCTGGAGCGATGTTGGGAGCTTTGACAGTTTGCATGAAGATATGGAGAAAAATGAAAACCATAACGCAGGCGAAAAAGAACTCATAAATATTAACTCTTCCGGAAATCTGGTTATGGCTCAGGGGAAAATGGTGGCTCTTGTAGATATTGAAAACCTGCACATTATAGATACTCCGGATGCTCTTCTGGTATGCAAAATGGGAAGCGGTCAGAAAGTAAAAAACGTGGTGGAAGTATTAAACCAGAAGAAACTCCAGATATCGGACACACATGTAACTATCTACAGACCCTGGGGTTCATTTACGGTTCTTGAAGAAGGTCCTGCTTACAAAATCAAAAGCATTATTGTAAACCCCGGAAAAAGGCTCAGCCTGCAAAAACACGAACATCGCAACGAGCACTGGGTTGTTGTAAATGGAACAGCAACCGTAACCATCGATTCTGAAATAAAAACCCTGCAGCCCAATGAATCCACATATATTCCAAAGAACGTGCTGCATCGTCTTGAAAACAAGGGAGAATCCAGTCTTGTTATTATTGAAGTTCAGGCAGGAGATTATCTTGGCGAAGACGATATCATCAGGGTGCAGGACGATTTCAAACGGTAAACCCCGGAGCAGGCTTCCCCATTTTTTTCTTGACATTTCACTTTTTTTCCGCTTTTGCGCAGGATTTTTGAGCGCGTTGACCGTCCGTATCCCGAATAAGATGTTGGGGTTATCTAAAAAGTCGGCAATGAACCACAGAGGCAGTAGAACACGGAGATTTTGACGAACTAACGCCTCAAAAAGCATTTTTTTCGCATTTTCTCCGTGCGCCCGTGTCCTCCGTGGTGATATTTTTTTCTTTTTAGACATCCCCGCGCATTCCCCGATTGCCAAACCCGGGGAAAAATCACTCTGCCTGTAATTTAAAGCATACCCTTCTCCAAAAAACTGGTATAACCGGAATGCGAAAAAACCAGGTGATCCAGAATGTTTACTCCCAGAATTTCTCCGGATCTTTGCAGTTTTTTGGTGATAAAAATATCTTCGGGACTCGGATCAGTATTGCCCGACGGATGATTGTGGGCAAGGATAATCGATGCGGCGCGGTCTGCAATGGCATCGGCAAACACCTCCCGCGGATGGATCTGGGAACTGTTCAACAGCCCAACGGTTATAACCCTGCGCACCATGATCTCATTTCCTCCATTGATTGTAAAAACAATGAAATGTTCCTGTTTTTTATCGCAATACGGGCGCAGCCACGCATAAACATCGGATGCGCAATGAATTTTGTTTACGGCCGGAAATTTCTTTCTGCGCACAAACTCCATGGCGGCGCAAATGGAAAAGGCGCGGGCTTCGCCAATGCCGGGAATTTTCATTAATCTTGAGAAAAGAGTTTTTGGATCGCTTTCGTCGACCGCATTGCTGACCAGTTCGGCAAGTTTCAGTACGCTTGTTTTGGCGGTTCCCGCGCCGAGAAATACGGCGATTAACTCCACATCCGTAAGCGCGGCAACGCCTTTGTCCCGCAACTTTTCTCTTGGCCGGTCAAAAACGGGAATTTGGGATATGTGCAGAATTTTTCCATGACTGTTGTACATACCATTGGTATAGGGGAAAACCGGATTTTTTTTCAGGATATCAAAAAAAATTATTCTCGCGACAAATCGCGCAGATCATCGCCGTCGGAATCCAGAACCACATTGATCGGCAAATCATAGTCAATAAAGTCGTCCCTCTGACCGCGCTCGTTGATAATTTCAAATTCAATGGAGTTTAATATCTCATTTCTCAGGGCAACGGTTAAAAGATATTTTCCAGCCTGCAAATTCGGGTAGTTGTCAATCAGGTAGGCAATTTTTTTGGGAATCTCCAGATTTTTCAGGTCAATCTCTATCCAGCCAAGACTTTTTCGGGATAAGGAAATGGCGTATTTTTCATGGCTGATTTTCCCGGGCTGAAATGCAAACCATAAGGTTTGATTTTCGCCAAACTGAATGGGAGATGTATATTTATTAAAATTTCCCGGGATGTAATTCTTCTTTTGAAATTCCGTAAAGCGCCGCTCGTCAACGGAATGAAAGGCAAAACTCCCGTGATTTTTGGCGCACGAAATTAAAAAAACATTGCATACCGTCAAAACCAGCGGGAAAAATAACCTTCGCATACTATGATATCGGCTGATGCGATTATTCTTTTAAAGATAATTTTTCCTGGTGCGGGGCTCGAGAATAAAAAACATGGGCGCGTATGGTTGCCAATGCCCCCCGCTCCATAACTCGCCGAACATCGTCGAAAATCTTTTCCAAAACGGCGAATTATTACGCTTCCCCCAAATGGTAAAAGCGGGGCGTCATCGCGGTGCAGGTTTCAGGAGTAGTAGCGCCGGTTATAGTAGCGCCCCCACAAATTGCCGTAAAAAAGCACTATCATAATTATATAAATCCTGATTTACTGTAAATTGATCGAGAGTTACATAGTAAACTGTATTTACGGCAGGCGCTGTCAGTTTATAAAAACAGTTCGAGTCTGCACATGACCTGCGAAATCCAGTCAGAATGATTGGACTGACACAGTTTTTGAGCATAAGCATCGACTCAAAAACCAACCACATCAATGCGAAAACAAGCAATATTTTCGCCAAAGCTGTGATGAATCTATTCCTTCACCAATCTGTCGATTTTATAGAGATCATGAATCAATATTTCCGCCTCATCATAGGGTAACTGCGTTGTCGCATCGGATTTTGCTTTTTGTGGTTCGGGATGTATTTCCATAAAAATTCCTTCGACGCCCACGGCAACGGCAGCTCGTCCGACAGGAAAACTCATTTCGCGCTGACCTCCGGTTTGATCGCCTCCGCCGGGAAGCTGGGTCGAATGGGTAATGTCGATAACAACTTTTACACCTGCCTTGCGAAGGAGTTCAATAGATCGCATGTCAACCACAAGGTTGTTGTAACCAAACGTATACCCTCTTTCACAAATCATAATTTTTTCGGAGCCCGATTTTTGAAATTTCTCAACAATTTGCAACGCATCCAGCGGCGCGACAAACTGGCCTTTTTTAACATTGACCCATTTTTTTGTTCTGGAAGCGGCTGTAATTAAATCGGTTTGCCTGCACAAAAATGCCGGGATTTGCAGCATGTCGCACACTTCTCCGGAAACTTCAGCTTCTTCCGGATGATGAACATCGGTGATGATCGGAAAATGATATTTATCCCGAATTTCTTTTAACAACTGGAGACCTTCTTTTAATCCGGGTCCCCGAAAAGAAGATACGTTGCTTCGATTTGCCTTGTCAAAGGAAGACTTGAAAACAATTCCAATATTCAGATTTTTTTTTATCCGGGTCAAAAATTCCGCTGTTTTTTCCAGCAATTGAGGCGATTCAATAACGCATGGTCCGGCAATTAAAAAAAAAGGATTCTTACCGCCAAAGCTTAAATCGGGGAAAAGGATTTCTTCTTTTGTTAATGGTATCATTTAATTTTATTTTTCAAGTTCGGGTAAGAAATATGTACTACCAGCCGACATTCACTTTTTTCGAGGAACAGGGTTTTGTAAATATTTTTATGATAGTGTACTTCTTTAAGTGTCGGGTATAAACTTAACAAGCGTGCGTCAATCAACTCTTTTGCCTTTGTGCATGCTTTCTCTCCCCGCAACGAATATGGGATATTCTCTTCATTACTATAACCAACCTGAATCTGCAATGTATCATCGTTCAACCAGTAATTATCGTACAACAACTCGATGGCGTCTCCGTACGGAATTTGTGCAGAAGCGCAGTAAAAACTGAACGTGACAAAAAATATTTTCAAAGACAAATAAATCAATTTATTGCGCATTTATAATCCAGCCCGACAACGTATTTACCCAGCTTTCATGCGCGTTTAATGAAGGTATCAAAGTAAATTCCCGAACTCCGGTTTGCAGCGCAGAAGCTTTTGCCCGGATACCAATTTCTTCCAGCGTTTCCAGATTATCCGTGACAAATCCGGGGCAAATGACAAGAATATTGTTTTTCCCGTTGCTGGCAATGGCGTGCAAAACACTTTCCGTATCGGGTTTTAACCATGTTTTTAAATTCATCGCCGATTGATACGTATGGCTGCAAATTTCGGGAGCAATGCCCGCCTTGCTTATAAAAAGGCGGGTAGTTTCCATCGTTTGCGCTTTATAACACATATTGCGTGCCGGATGTTCTGTTTCGCAGCAGTTGTTTTCTACAAGGCAATGGACTCCGCTCTTGTCCATTTTCCGGATATGTCTTTCAGGAAGACTGTGATAACTCAAGACAATGTGATCAAATTTTTGTTTTAGATATGGCTGGGCATTCTCATATAACGAGTTGATATATTGGGGATTTTTATAATATGGATCAACAACTTTCAGCGATGAAAATGCAAAACCGGAATATTCCATTTTTACTTTTTCTACGACCGATTCGTATGTAGACATGGCATAGTGCGGAAACATGGGAATAAGAATAATTTTTTTTATTTTGTCTGCCTGCATTTGTTCAAGAGTCTGAAGAATACCCGGTTTGCCATATCGCATGGCTGTATAAACAGGAATTCCGGTTTTTTGGCTCACTTTTTTTGCCAGTTCCCGCGTGAAAACAATCAGGGGAGATCCTGCTGTTGTCCAGATATGTTGATACAGACTCGCTGATTTTTTACTGCGAAAAGGAGCGATAATCCCGTAAACAAGCAATTGTCTTTTCCATCGGGGAATATCAATGACTCGTTCATCCATTAAGAATTCCCGCAGATAGTTTTTTACACTATCGGGACTCGCGCTATCGGGAGATCCCGTGTTTACAAGTAGAACTCCGGACTTCATAATCTCTTCATGGTTTTTCAGATTGCTTCAGGGAAATAATCTTTTTTTATCCCATGTTTCCCTGTTTCTCTCATAAACGATGCGATCGTGAAGCCGGTTCGGCCGCCCCTGCCAGAACTCAAAGTGATCCGGAACTAAAATATAGCCTCCCCAAAAAGGGGGTATGGGCACTTCCAGTCCCTCATATTTTTTTTTGATTTTCTCAAAAAGCAACTCAAGCTCCTCCCGGCGGGAAAGAAGCTCGCTCTGGGAGGATGCCCAGGCGCCGATCTGACTGTCTCTGGGGCGGGTAGCAAAATAGTCTGCTGATTCTTGCCGACTGACTTTTTGAATGATACCATTTATCCGTATTTGTCTTTCAAATTCAGCCCAATAAAACAAAAGACAGCCCTCAGGACTGGATTCAATTTCTTTTGATTTCTGGCTACCGTAGTTTGTGTAAAAAACAAAACCGGATTCATCAAAAGATTTTAAGAGAACAACGCGGGCTGAAGGGCGCTTTCCCGATACCGTACAAAGCGTCATTGAGTTGCCATCGACAAGTCTGGATTCAATGGCTTCATTAAACCAGACGCGAAATTGATCTACGGGATTTCCAGCCGTGTTTTTTTCAAGCAAGTCTCCTTTAATATAATCACGTCGAATATTTTGAATAAATTTCTTGTCTCCATGCATATATCAAAATTTTGCGCATACCCTTGCTGTAAACCAAATAAAATATACGGAGACTGGCAAGGCCGTGGGCCTGGAGCTTGGGCATGAACTCGAAATTCAGTCAGAATAATCTAAATAAGCGCAGTTTTGGGGCGCTTCACGCCCCAAAACTGCGCATTATAATACATTTTGATCTGATTATTGAGGTTCATGCCCAAGCTCCCCTGCCCAGGCTGCCAATGAGGGGTGGAAGAAAAAAAGATTGACTAAGTAAATCTCTTCAATATTAACGCAGGATGGTAAAAAGCCCTTATACAAAAAAAGAACTCCAGGAGTTTGAGCAATTGTTGCTTCAAAAAAAGGCAACCCTTCTGAGAGAAATTACCGAACAATCGGAAGAGGTTGCAAACGAGAAATTCGATGAACCGGGTGATCTTGTTGATATGGCGACTGAATTGCTGGAGCAGGAAATGAATTTAAGTCTGACGACAGCAGAAAAGCAGACTATTAAAGAAATAGATGAAGCGCTTGCAAGAATAAAAAATGGTCAATATGGCATATGCATTGATACCGGCGAACCGATAAACAAAACCCGATTAAAGGCCGTTCCAGAAGCCAAAAGAACTTTGGAAGCGCAAGAAAAGTTTGACAAGAAAAACAAAGAAAACAAAAAAAGATCATCTTTAACCTGATAATGCACGTTGAGTATTATCCTGAAATACTTGATATTGTTAAAGATCTGCAATTTACCCTTAGAAGCGTTGAATCGCACAAACTTTTATTCAATCGATCAACTGAAAAGTGGCCCCTGGATATTGATCTGTCCTTTACTCCGGGTATAAGCGAAAAAACTGTTGAAAAGTTTATCAAACAGGATGTCTGTACCCTCTGTAGCAGAAGAATCAGTTATAAATCCGGCCAATTCTCCAGAAAAAAAATAAAAATTCCCTACATGGTGTTAATCCACAATTCCTTTATTTTGTCTGAAAAAAATTATTACGAGCTGCCCGAAGAAGACAATATTTTTCGCAGCATGATTCGCGGCGGTTTAAAATGCCGCGAAGAGGATATTTTAACAAGAGAAATTTTGCGTTGCTATTTTGGCGCTTCCGATGAAAAAAATCCTGAATTTTTACAGAATTGTTTAAAACATTTACGGGAAGATATAGACAAATATAAAATTCAGGGAATTCTTGCATTGGGTCAGGCCGCCAGCTTATTGCTCAACAATGATGCGGAAAAAATAAGGCAAACAACAGGAGAAATAATTAAAATTGAAGGTATTCCGGCCATGATTTGCCCCGGGCCAAACCGCATTCGCTTTATGAACGAAAAAAAAATGGATCCCGAAATAATAAAAAAAGAAAAAATGGTAATTCTGGAATATTTAAATAAATTTAGAACCCAAGTAATGGGAATAGCCTGAAAAATTCACCGCAGAGTTCACAGAGAAAAATTTCAACATTATGACCAGCCGCCAAAAGCCTGTCGCGGCTTTTTTGCGGTTGCTACATATATTTGTCTTTTTTCTTCGTGACCTTTGCGGCAAGATTTTACTTTAAACCTGAACCGTTTTAATATCGGTAGTGTTCTGGTTTATAGGGACCATCAACCGGAACGCTGAGATATTCGGCTTGCTCTTTCGTAAGGCGGGTCAGCTTTACGCCGAGCTTCTCAAGATGTAAACGCGCCACTTCTTCATCCAGCTTTTTGGACAATCGGTATACGCCAACTTCATAGGTATTTTTCCAGAGATCAATTTGCGCCAGCGTCTGGTTTGAAAATGAATTGCTCATAACAAAAGCAGGATGACCGGTTGCATTGCCAAGATTCACAAGTCTTCCTTCCGAAAGAAGGATCAAGCTATGTCCATCTGGAAATGTATATTTGTCTACCTGAGGCTTGATGTTGATACGCTTGATTCCAGGAAAATTTTCCAGTTTTGTAACCTGAATTTCATTGTCAAAATGGCCAATATTGCAGACAATAGCATGATCTTTCATTTTGGTCATATGCTCTATGGTAATCACGTCCTTATTGCCTGTTGTAGTCACATAAATATCGCCCTGACTCAAAGCATTTTCGACCGTTGTAACCTGAAAACCTTCCATAGATGCCTGAAGAGCGTTAATAGGATCAATTTCAGTTACAATCACGCGGGCGCCAAGTCCTGCCATAGAGCGCGCAGAACCTTTTCCTACGTCGCCAAATCCGCAGACCACCACTACTTTCCCGGCAATCATAACATCTGTACCGCGCTTAATTCCATCGGCAAGAGATTCGCGGCAACCATAAAGGTTGTCAAACTTGGATTTTGTAACAGAATCGTTTACGTTAATTGCAGGAAACAAAAGTTCATTTTTTTCAAGCATCTGATAAAGCCTGTGAACGCCCGTTGTAGTTTCTTCAGAAACGCCCTTGATTTTATCTGCAATGGTTGTCCATTTTTTGGGCGTTTTCTGAATAGAACTTTTCAAGACATCGTTGATGATTTTTAATTCATGATTGTCTGTTGCTTCATCGAGTATTTCAGGTTTTGCTTCAGCCAATTTTCCTCTGTGAACAAGAAGAGTAGCATCGCCGCCGTCATCGACAATCAGGTCAGGACCTGATCCGTCGGGCCAGGTGATTGCCTGTTCGGTACACCACCAGTATTCTTCGAGCGTTTCGCCTTTCCAGGCATACACCGGAATACCCGCTTTGGCAATAGCCGCTGCAGCATGATCCTGTGTTGAAAAAATATTGCAAGATGCCCATCGCACGTCTGCGCCAAGATGAACCAGCGTTTCAATTAATACGGCAGTTTCAACCGTCATATGCAAAGAACCCATAACCTTTGCGCCCTTTAGAGCCTTTTCTTTGCCATATTTTTCGCGTATGGCCATTAAACCTGGCATTTCCTTTTCACCAAGATCGATTGCCTTTCGACCGGATTCTGCCAGATTGATATCCGCAACTTTGTAATCTTTAAAACTCACTTTTACCTCCATATCGATACATTTAAATACATCGATTCATTTTACCTGTTTGGCGAGCTTACTCAAGTTGTCAATTTGAAAAGACAATGCTCCCAAACTCGCGCAGGTAAATGGAAAAAATATTTTCCTTTCTCCGGAATTTTTATCCGGAAAGGGCGAAATATTATAGTTTTATCGTCGTTTACAGTTAAATCAAATTGGCGCGAGCTTTTTACCTGCGTGAGTTTGGGAGCATTGGAAAAGACTTTTCTTCTTAAAATATATCCTTGACCATAGAATCTTCATCTTCAGGCTGACAATATGGAAATGAATGAAAAGCAAAGAAGCCGATTGGCCGGAATCGTACTCTCAATAATATTAATCATTGTTGGAACCTGGGGACAAATACAAGGAAAATCCACCAAAAATGACATTACTGAACCGGAATATATCTCATTATACAATACAATACTACAACACATAAAAGCAGACTATGTTGAACCGGTAGACAGCAAAGAGTTATGGCTTGGCGCAATCAAGGGAATGCTGGCGGCGACAAATGATGAACATACAATGTATCTTGACAAGGATGAGTTTTCGGATCTGGAAACAGCCACAAAAGGTGATTTTGGCGGCCTCGGAATTGAGATCGCCATGCGTGATTCAATTCTTACGGTAGTAACCCCTATGATTGATACTCCCGCCATGAGGGCAGGGTTAAAGCCTGGCGATAAAATTGTAGAGATAGAAGGCAAAAGTACGAAAGACCTTTCTTTGCGTGACGCAGTAAACATGCTGCGCGGAGTTCCCGGAACGGCCGTTAATATATCTATTGCCCGTGAAGGAGAAGAAGACTTGATAAAACTGGATATTGTACGAGAAATAATTAAAATCACAATCGTAGAAAGCGGAATCATTGAAAAACATAATATCGGCTATATAAAACTAAAGCAGTTTGCAGGGCCGGCGCCGATGGATATGGCCAATGCAATCCGCGATCTGGAAGAAAAAAAAGTAAAAGGTTTGATTCTCGATCTTCGATGGAATCCAGGTGGACTGCTGACGGCCGCTGTTGACATTGCCAACTTTTTTATCAAAGACGGCATTATTGTATCGGCAAGAGGTCGTCACAAAGAGCTGGATAAAATCGAATATGCTGATCCGCGCAAGGCAATTGCCGGCGACCTGCCTCTGGTGATCCTGGTCAATGAAGGATCGGCTTCGGCAAGTGAAATTGTTACCGGCGCCATTAAAGATCACAAGCGGGGTATTATTGTAGGCACAAAAACATTTGGAAAGGGTTCTGTACAAAGCGTAATCCGGCTGGATTACAATACTGGATTAAAAATGACCATTCAAAAGTATTATACGCCATCCGGAGAATCCATTCATAAAAAAGGGATCATGCCCAATGTTGTTGTAAAGCCATATGAGTTTACAAAAGAAGAGAGGAGACACTTTAGAGATCTTTCAGACGCTAAAGTATTGGGAACATTTGTAAAAGAAAATAAAGAATACAATGAAGAGTCTGTTAAAAAATTTAAAAAACTTCTCAACGACAAAGGATTGGCGCTAAGCGATTATGCATCAAGGTATGTGCTGAAACAGGAAATTCATAATATCGGCAAGCGGCCTTTATATGATCTGGAACTGGACACACAGTTGATAAAAGCCATTGAACAGGTTAAGTAAACTGTTTAATGTTCTCAATTATATGGCGGTTAATTTCATGCCGCGCGAAGTCAAGTGTTGTTTTTATTGCATTGCGAACTGCCCATGCGTTGCTTGAGCCATGACCAATGAGTACAATCCCGTTTACTCCCAACAGCGGCGCTCCACCGTAATTTGAATGATCCATTTGTCCTTTTACTGCCTGAAGAGTCGGCTTTAGAAAAAGCGCCCCTGTCTTTGCCAGAGGAGAAGCTTCGATGTTTCTTTTTAACGTATTGAAAATTGCTTTGGCGGTTCCTTCTATGGTTTTTATAGCGATATTTCCGATAAATCCATCGCAAACCACAACATCTACCGGTTTGCCAAATCCAAAAAGGTCACGACCCTCTACATTGCCTACAAAGTACACAGGCAATTTTTTTAAAGCCTTGAAAACATTCTGGGTTAATTCATTCCCTTTGTTGTCTTCTTCCCCGTTAGACAACAAACCAATTGCTGGATGAAGAATTCCCAGTATTTCTCTGGAATATATTTCGCCCATTATTGCAAACTGTACCAGATATTCGGCCTTGCAGTCTACATTGGCTCCCGCATCAAGCAAAACAGTCGCGCCGGATCCATTTCTGGGCAGGGGCGTTATCACCGCCGGCCGCTTGACCCCTGGCAGGCGACCAAGCACAAGCAGCGAAGCCGCCATTGTCGCCCCTGTATTTCCGGGTGAAAACAGTCCTATGGCTTCGTTATTTTTCACAAGTTTACTGCAGACCATAATGGAGGAATGCGGTTTTGCGCGTACCGCCTTGGCCGGCTGATCTGACATCTGTACTACCGAATCGGAGTTTTCAATGCGAATATTTGATGGAGAAGCAATATTTTTATGCCCGGAAATTAATTTTGATAGAAGTTGCCTGTCTCCCACAAGAATAACTCTGGCATCAAATTCCTTTACCGCCATAAGCGCGCCGTTTACAATGGGTTCCGGACCGAGGTCGCCGCTAACTGTATCAATTGCAATCCACATAACTGTATGAAATTCCTCCCGAATGGATTTTTAGAGTTTCCATTATTCAAGTTATCTTTGCTTTTGCAAGAACTATACGTTACGGGTAGACGCGAGGTGGGGGTTCGGCCAAACCCTATGCTCAATAATATCCGCTGGTCGCGCTGATTTACCCACAATTGTGTAACTTTTACCAGATTATTTTCATTTTTTTCCTGCCCGACTGAAAAAAAATCCCAATATTTGCAATACTCTTTATTATGAAGATACGATTATATAAAGCAGTTTTTCTTGTCCTTTTGAACAGGTTCGGCAATAACCAATTGAAGTGGGAACGGCACCTTAGCCAGTGGACAGGCGTGCGTATTAACCTCCCAAAATATTTCTGGGAGGTTCATTTATACATCATAAACGACAAAACTCCCAAATTTTTAACTATTGATTCGGCCCCGGAAAAAGGCTGGCATTCGGTTTTCTACAGCTACAACCTGAAAGGCGACATGCAAAAATACATTGAGCTTTGCATTATCCGAAAATGCAAGCAGTACAGAAATAATAATATTTCTATAATTAAAAAGGCTGGTTAGGGAAGTCATAACCCAGCAATATTTTATACCTGTCGTAATACTTGCGGGTGATTTGTACATATGCGTAAGTTTCATCGGTGGGGATTTTTTCGAAAAAATACTCGGGATCTCCGCCTTCATACCGGTTTTCCCATTGATGGAGCCTGCCCGGTCCAGCATTATAGGCGATCGCCATTTTCTCAAAACTTCCATCTGAAACCTTGTTCAGCCATGAATAAAAAAATGATCCCAATATTATGGATTGCCCGGGATCATACAAATTCATATTTTTCAATTTTAATCCCTTGTTGAGCCATTTGGCCGTTGCCGGCATTATTTGCATAAGCCCCCTGGCGCCGGACGGGCTTGTGGCTCCAGGATGAAAAGCAGATTCCTGCTTCATCAGGGCATATACGCTTGCCTCCTCAATGCCATACTTTTTGCTTGCGGCAGAAACCTCATCCCGAAATGGAGTCGGGAAAAGACAATGAGCCGCAAAAGATGAAAGCGTCATTATATCGACCTGTTTTCCGTAGAAACTCATCAGTAGCTTCATGTATGTAAATTTTAAATACGCATCATTGGCAATAACGCCGGAATTTAAAAGGATCATATATTTTCTTTCGCTGTTGGTATCAAAGTTTAAATAATCTTCCGCCAGGTTATCATAGCCCATGGCCGAGAACAGGGATGCTTTTTTTTCAACCGGCGTCATGGAGTTTACTGTCTCGTGGAGTTTTTTCTCAAATGTAATCCAGAATTTATCTACCCCAAAATCATGTCTCTTGTTTTTTTCCTGAAAATACTCCTCCATGACAGATTTTTTATTGAAATTTTCAGCTATCCAGTCCCGCATGAGAGGTTGATTTTCAATGCCCTTGTTAAAAGCTCCCACCCCGCCTTCCGGCATTAAAGATGACGGAGTGGATAACACATTTATTTTTCGCAGAGCCGAAAAAGCATAAAAGTGTTCCGGAGAATTAACATAGACCTCTTTGTACATCTCGCGGGATTTTTCCAGTTGACCGTTTTTTTCGTACAGTCTTGCAAGAAAATAGCGGGATCTCCCCCCGACGGAGACATTTACTGTCGCATCGCGCAACTCTAAAAGACATTTTATTGCAGAATCCGTATTTGATTTTTCCAGGAACTCAAAGCAAGCCCCAAAAAATACGCCTTCGGCATATTGAGAATCCCTGTCAAATTTGTTCAGGTATTGTTTGGCCGTCTCCATTCTATCGGGACTTTTAATTTTATCGAGGGCTCGTAATCGAATCAGGGAAGGGTATCTCAATTCTGTTTGAGGAATCATCTGCGTTAGCAAAAAAAACTGCCCGTTGGAATAATACCGGTCTCCAAGATCGGTATATAATGCGTCCCTCTGCGATACGTCCAGCTTGCCTGCATGCTGATTCACCAGTTGAGTGCAGTGCGAAAACTGTCGTATATTGATATCCAGACGACAGTAGTTTTGAAGAAAGGTGAATATTCCTTTTCCGCTCAAACGCTGCGGATCAATGGATTTCCACATGGCAAGCGATTGGGGAAATTTTTTCTCCAGCCGCAGACCTTCAGCCCATTGTGTTTTTTTAAAATCGTCAACCTTTGTCAAGAGGGATGGGGAATTTTTACTTAAATATTCTATTTGATGTACACTTTTTATATACGCCCAGGTGTTGTCCGGAAAATTTAATACATAAAAATAATCATCAAAAGCTTCTTCTGTTTTTCCTGTTGCAAGTTCAAGCCCCCCAAGCTTCAGGTATAATACCGGGGATTGATAATCGACCAGGATTCTCCGGTACACTTCAATAGCCATAGGGGCATTTAAGCGTCCGATAATTTCAACACGCAGTTCCAGAGATCTTTTCTTCAAAATGTCATCAATATCTCCAGGAAGCATTTGCAAAACTGTGGAAGCCGACTCTGCGCTCTGGGTAATAAAAAATATCTGCGCTAAAGAAAAAACACAGTCATAATATAAAGGCGATCTTCTTATGCCGGATTCCATATATTCAACAATAGTGGAAAGCGAACCACCCGGAGGAAAATCTTTATATTTAAAAGCAGCGCGCGCGTACCACAATATCGAATCTTTATATTGTTTTTCGTTTTGTAAAATCATGGCCATTAAATAAGATTCCGCATACGCAGGTTCTTTTACAGCCATGATCTTCTTTTTTAGTTCCACATTGTTCCTGCTGCGAACCAGAAAGTTATAATCTTTCATTAACGCTAAATCTGCTTCGTCAATGTCGTCGGCCAGGATATTGGAAGAAAGAAAAATACAAACAATTAGAAAGTACAAAAATTTGGTCATAACTTTTTAAACAAGCTTCAAAAACTCCCAAGGCAAACGTACAGGGCGTCCTTTTTTCAGGCAAATTGCAGTCATCCTGGCGTTTAAAATCAGGGTGTTCCGGGGTAAACCGAATATATCCTGGATAAAAATCATACGGACTTTGTTCTCCAGCAAAATCCGGCTGCCTATAATAAATTTTTCCGGGCTGCGCAATGAATATATATAATCAATTTCAGAGCGAATCAAAACCGGATCAATTCCGCTTTTGTGCAGATCAACAAAATCAATATTCATGGTACGCAAAAAATCATGCCGCGCATGCTCCAGATAGTTTTGGTAAACGGCATTGTTTACAATTCCCTGCATATCACATTCGTAATCTCGAACCTGGAGTTCTATAATATGCTGGTATTTATTTTTCACATCTAAAGAAATTCTGCGCGCAACAACCCGTCTACTCTTTTTAAGAGATATTTGGATTTGAGAGCTTGGGCATGAACGCCAGTTCATGCCCAAGCTCTTGACGCCCCATTGGGGGCCAGGCCGGAACTCGCCAGATTTTTTGAATAATACCTGTCATTTTGAAAATTATATAGGAAACCTGAGGTGTATTTGGAGTTTGGCATATGAAAAGAGTTAAGCCATCGATGAAATCACAGGGTATGATGTTTGCCGAATATTTTATAGATGATCGCCTGCCAGATGACCATGAGGTCTATGTTTTTGATGCATTGGTAGATGAGCATGATTTAAGAGAGATTATAGATTCATATAGTAGTGAAGGCGGTAAAGTGTACAATCCGCGCGATATGGCAGCAATTCTTCTCTATGCTTATTCAAAAGGTATCACAAGCAGTTATCGCATCGCTGGGGAGGTTTGTACAAATCTTGCCTTTATTTATCTGGCGGGCGGCAATCAGATAAGTCGTCGAACGCTGTGCCAATTTCGTCGGAGAAATGCGAGTTTGCTTAAAAAATTATTTTCCTCAACGGTTCAAAATGCGATTGAGGTTGGCCTGATCGATCCGGATGGTTTATTTGCCATTGATGGGAGCAAATTTGCCGCAGATGCAAGTAAATCTAAAACAAAGACCAAAAAGGAATGGGTGGATCGGAAGGCAAAAATTGAATCCAGCATTGATCAATTTTTAGACGAGATTGAAGTAAATGACCTGGCCGAAGAAGGGCTTGAAGAGGAACGATCCCGCAAGTTTAAAGAAGCGATGCAGAAAATAAAAGACCGCAGAGAGAAAAAATTAAGTAAACCGGAGACAAGAGAACTCAATCGCGTAGAAAAGCAGGTTTTTGAGCATGAGAAAATTGGAAGACTGCTTAAGCTTCATCCGGATTTGAAAGATGATGAGAATATCAATTTAACCGATCCTGAAAGTCGTTTGCAAAAAAATGGTACCGGCGAATTTTTGCAGGGCTATAACGGCCAGATAATTACATCAAATCAGATCATCGTTTCAGCCGATCTAATACAGGATGAAAATGATCAGTACGCTTTGCAGCCGATGGTACAAAAACTGGAAAAAGAACTGCCAGAGAATGCGCAATTTAAATTTTTAGGCGACGCAGGTTATAATAGAGGCGAGAATTTAAAATGGTTAGACGGAAAGAAAAATATTGATCCGTATATTTCCATGGCAGATCGTCGCGAGGACAATAAAACTGATCTGGAAAAAGCAACCGGCAATGATGCCTTTCAATACGATGAAAATGAAGATCGTTATATTTGTCCGACCGGAGAGCCTTTGGAATTTTTTAGAAATCGGGAATCGAAGGGCAAATTATACAAAGATTATCGGGCAGCTATTTCGACGTGCCAGCAATGTCCCGGCCGACACAAATGTTTAAATACCGCCGCCGATTTGAAAGCGGGCGCAAAAATAATCGCAGACGATGGAACGCTGGTTTTTCGCAAAGCAATGCGTGAAAAGATGGCCTTGCCTGAATCAAAAATCATTTACGCTGAGCGAGCTGTCGAACCAGAACCTGTTTTTGGCCACATAAAATTCAATTTGGGGATCCGGCGATTCAGAATGCGGGGGTTTTCGGCTGTTAAAGGCGAATTTCTACTAATAAGCGCGGCAGTAAATCTCTCAAAGTTAGTCAGATTCAAGCAAAGGCTAACAATCCATACGATTTGATCAGAAAACCAATTCCACTCAACCATCCCCGGATGAAAATCTGTACCATGACACCTCGTGCGACCTGAAGTTCCGGCCTGGCCTCATTGGAGACTTTATGAAGAAAAAATTGTTCTTGATCTGGAGGGAAGAAAAAAAATTATGTGTCAGAGAAGAGGATGCAATGCCACGAAGACCGATACTTGCCGCAAACTGGAAAATGAACCTGACCTCCAATCAGTCCAAATTACTGGTGGACAGTATTTTGAACAATCTGGGCGCCCCGGTCAACTGTGAAATCATTCTTTTTCCATCTTTTTTACACATACCCATGATTGCTGAAAAAATTGCTGGCAAAAATATTGGCATTGGCGGTCAAAACCTTTACTTTGAAGAAAAGGGAGCCTATACCGGGGAAATAGCCGCTTTTCAACTGGTAGACAGCGGCTGCACTCATGTTCTAATTGGGCATTCGGAAAGACGACACTACTTTCATGAAAACTATGAAACCGTAAATAAAAAAGTTCTGCGGGCGTTGTCTGCAGGTTTAAAGGTCATGCTTTGTGTGGGAGAATCTCTTGAAGAACGCGAAAACAATGTGACTGAAATGGTCGTTGTCGATCAAATTGAAAGCGCCATGCAAAATATCTCGCATAAAGATATGAACGATATTTCCATTGCATATGAACCTATCTGGGCCATTGGAACGGGCAGAATTGCCACTCCCGATGATGCGGCGCATGTTCACCAGATAATTAGAAAAGCTCTGGGAAGAATATTCGACAAAGAAATTGCATCAAAAATTTGTATTCTATATGGCGGCTCGGTAAAACCAGACAATATTAAGGAAGTAATGGCTGAGGAAGATATTGACGGCGTGCTTGTTGGGGGAGCCAGCTTAAAAACCGATTCTCTTCTGGAACTAATGAGATTTTTAAATTAATCGGTATAATTTGTTCTTTTAAAATTTAGCTCAAATGTGATTCCTTTGATTTCATATTCAACATGATCCCGGACTGGAACTCAAAAATCAGCCTTATCATTGGTATAAATAACCGTTTTTTGGGGATGTCTAAAAAGAAAAAATATCACCACGTAAAACATATGAGACAGGGAAACACGTAGATTAAAATATAGATAATCTATTCTTTATATTCTCCGTGCCCTGGTAAAATTAAATTTAAGGAGTTCGCAATGAAAAAAACAATTTTGATATTTACTGCTCTGGTTATCTTACAGACAGGATGCAAGGGAAAATCACCAGGTTATGACGAGCGCATGGGCGATATGGCAGGCGACGCAAAACTTGCAGAAAACAATGTTACAAAGCTAATCAGAGTAGACGACCTTCATGTGGCGTTTGACTTTATGGCGATGCCCTACCACATGCAGATGATGAAACTCATGCACGCCGACATGAAATACGAAGAGGGAGCCACCCACGGCCTTATGGTAACGGTAATGGATTACCAGACCAAGAAAATTCTCAAAGATGCGCAGGTCTCGCTGACCATTACGGCTCCCGACGGCAAGGTAACGCAGCATGAAACGGAAATCATGCACGGCGCGGGAATGCACCATTATGCCGTTCATCTCAAGGCAGCAGAGCGCGGAAATTATTTAATCAGCGCGCAGATCAAGCACAATGGGAAAACGTATAACGCCAAAACGGAGTTTACCACCAGGTAACCTTGAAGGTGTTTCAAGTCTTGCTTTTTAAAAGTTTTTTGGAAATATGGCTACGCGGAGTTTATTAAACGACTCTCAAGATTTTTTGCCTTTTCCTCAATAATCCTCTACAATGGGTGCATGAAACGTACAAATCTTGTGCTTGAGGATAAATTGTTGCCAGAAGCTTTGAAGGTATCGGGCAGCCGACCTATTCGGCGGCAGTTCATGAAGCTCTTGAAGAATATTGTCGGTTGCCTCGTGTTCAGGAAATTTACAAATTAAAAGATCTGGCATACGGAAAGAGGATCTGGCCGAAATACGCGCATTTCACAGCATCCTGACGTGAACATCGAAGTTCTTGCCCAGGCATCTGACAACAGTATGAAAACAGTTGATTGACATAATATTCTAATATTTATATGTGGAATCCATGAATTATAAAGAGCACTGGGAAAAAGTCTATACAGAAAAAAAACCAGATGAAGTCAGTTGGTTTCAGGAGCATCCCAAAACCTCCCTTGAACTAATATATTCCCTAAATGTAGATAAAAAAGCAAAAATTATAGACGTGGGCGGCGGCGATTCGCTGCTTGCAGATCATTTGCTGGATAATGGTTTTGAAAATATTACCGTTCTGGATATTTCAGGACATGCGATTGAACGAGCCAAAAAACGTCTTGGAGGCAACGCATTTAAAGTTACCTGGATTGAAAGCAATGTTCTGGATTTTAAACCGGAGCAAAAATTTGATCTATGGCATGATCGCGCTGCTTTTCATTTTTTGACAAAGCAGGAAGAAATTGACAAATATATTGAAGAGTGCCACAGATTTTTAAGTCCGCAGGGATTATTAATTCTCGGAACATTTTCTGACAGCGGCCCGGAAAAATGCAGCGGACTGGAAGTCCATCGCTATTCCGAAGAAAAACTCTCTGGTAGATTTAAAAATTATTTTGATAAAATCCGGTGTCTACATGAAAATCATGAAACCCCTTCGCACAAAATACAAAATTTTTTATTTTGCAGTTTTCGTCACATTTCCGTTGCAGGGGCAGTCTAAGCGGTTTCAGAGCCTTTTATTTCTACAATTCTCAATTGATATTTCTCAATACCCCTGAAATAATTTATTTGCGGTTCGGCAATAATTTTCAGCAATTCAAATTCCTGCAAATTGTGTATTTCTTTGCCGAAGTTAAACCATACGGCTTCGATCAGTGTATTTTTTATTCCCGAAAAAGCAATTCGAGCATGATTCTTGTCTTTACCCATCGTTTTGTACGACATGGCTGCGGTAGGCTCAATTAAAAGACGCGGTCTTGGATTGCCGTTTCCGTAAGGCGCAAATATCTGTAACTCTTTCCACAATGAAGGGTAAAGGTCACAATCCCTGATTTCGATTACGGGAAAATCCTGAATATTACCTGAACGTTTGCTTTTGTTTTGGAGCAGCTCCCCCGATTTATCGATAAATTTCTTAATAAAATCATCTTTTTTTTCATGTTCCAATGAAAAACCGGCCGCCTGAATATGGCCTCCAAATTGAACAAACCACGACGATAGCTCGGTTATAATTTGCAGCACATTTTCATTTTGATACGATCTGACGGAACCTCTCAAATATTGGCCATCATTGACCAGCACCAGAGCCGGTTTTTCGTATTTTTCGGCCAACTTGCTTGCGACAATCCCGGAAATCCCCCGGTGAATATCGGCGTGGTAACCAACTACTACGCTTTGATGAGGCTGGGATTTTATGGCATCTTCGAGAAGCAACAAGCTGCTTCTCGATAAGGCTTTTCGCTTTTCGTTTTCCTCTTTGAGTAAAAATGCATGCCTTGCACACTCCAAAGGATCTTTGTGAATCAAGGTATTTAGCGCCAGTTTTGCCTGCCCCATTCGACCGGCAGCATTTATCGCCGGACCAAGGCTAAAGGCCAAATCTACTTCATTGATGGCAGTCCCGGAGAGATCCATGACCTTTAGCAATTCCTTGATGCCATAAGTTAATCCTGATTTATCGTCGTTTAATACGGATAATCCTTCTGAAACAAGAATGCGGTTATCATCGGTCAGCAACATGGAGTCGGCAATGGTTCCTATGGCAGCCATGGGTAAATATGGCTTGATTTTATAATGGATTTTTTTCATTTTTATATTTTGGTATATAAAAAATTTTTCAATCATGGTGAGAGCCGACGGATATTTCTGTAGAAACAAGTCGACCTTTAAAAGACGTAAATTTTGGGCGCATTCTTCATTCCATAGTTTCAAAAAGCTATGTCCCTCCCCTTCAGAATATCCTGAATCGAATATTTTATCATATTGATCTCCGGAAACAGAGACTCCATTTTTAATAAAATAATCCGAATCGGCGCGAATTAAAACAGTTTTGTTATATTCCTCCGTAAAGGAATACGTTATGGCATATGCAAAAAGATAGGCAAGGCCTGATGTGCACATATTCCTTCGAGAATCATTGTGGGGCAGCATACAGGGATTTATAAAAGAATTTACCGCCGGATAATTTTCTTTATCTTCCGGAATGGAATGATGGTCAATGATGATAATTTTTAGATTTGGATGAACCGATTTTATGTAATCAAAGGAATCCTTGTTTGATGATCCATTATCAAGGGTGATTAGTACATCCGGAGTTTCTGCCAAAATTCTGTTGGCAACTTCCCGCGTAATACCATATTTGTCCTCAACGTCGGGAACCATAACCTTGATATGATCCTCCAAAACGCCCATTTTATCCCGCAGAAATAAAAATAAAATCGAAGATGAGCAAATGCCATCGGCATCCCGATCGCCATAAATCAACAGTTTCCTGTTCTGTCTGTTATGGAAAAAATCCTGTATAATTTCAATAGCTTCATACATCCCCGAAAGATCAAAGGGGGACTTAATCAGGAAAAGATAAGGGAAAATATATTTCAGGTTTTTTTGAGTTACCTGAGTGTCCGTACGTTCCGAATGAATATTTGATTCAACCTGTAATTCGTTCCATTTCTGATAAATATATCGCTGAAATTCTGAAGGGGTATCCGTTAACAATTCAAGGTCTGAAAGAAAATCGGAAAAAGCAGAATCCATTTTAGCTCATTATTGTAGTGCCGTTATGAACTCCGCCCCGGTCAACCTGAAGTTGCTTGCAATGAATATCGCCAAATATTTTTCCACTATTTTGTATGGTAACCAGTTCACAGTTGAGATTTCCGTATATTTCGCCCTTTAATGAAACCTGCCTGACCTGGATATCTCCTTTCAGATAGCCTCCGACATTAACCGACAAGGCTCCGTCGCTGACTATTTTTCCTTCTACCTTGCCGCTTATATCAACGCGACCTTCATAATAAATTTCACCCCGGAAGGCGATATCTTCGGTAATTTCTGATGTATCCATATTTTTTCTTTTATTTCAAGGCTTTGTCGTTAACCGTAAACTTTACAGACTGCAATAACTCTTGTGTTTTTTGCTGGGTTATGGCATTGATCTTCTGCCCTCTTACCTGTCGAATGATATCGTCTTTCATCTCGGCGAAGGTTCCCATTTTTTTTACATGCGGCGGCATGCCTTTTTTCATTTTATTGTATTCGTCCATTAATTCTTTTTCAGTCCAGCTAACCTGTCCATACCACATTTTCTTTTTATAGAGCTCTGCTAAAAACTGTTTCCTTTCAAAATCAGCCCTGTTTTTGTAAGATTTGGATTCGAATACTTTTTCTCTCTGCCCTTCAAGACTGTACAGTTGAAGCTCTGTAAATATCCGGAAATATCTTTGAAGCTGGTCCTTGTCAGAGTAAACCGATTCAGGTTGCAACCCCTGGTCTTTTGAAACCCATTCGATAAAATTTTTGAAATCGTTTGCGGATATTTTTAATTTTTCGTTATCAATCAGGCTTGCTTTTGTTTTCCAGTCAGGCGTCAATTCCGGGAATTTCACCGGATCAAGGCCATAATCTCGATATAGTTGCTGCTGCCACTCTGAAAGTTTGGCTCCCTTGATTCTTGACCAGTACATTTTGGCGCGGGATAACGCAATATTGTCAGCATCTTTTTGATCCTTCAATTCGCTTTTTTTTATCAACTTGCCGTAGTCCTCGACAGTAACATTTTTCTTGTCCAGAAGTTCTATGATATGCCATCCATACAGCGTTTTTACAGGAGCAGAAATCTTTTTTTCATCATCGATTGGTTTCAGTTGATTTGAAGGAATGTAAACGGTATAATTGTCTTTGGAGATTTTACTCCATCCGGGCGGGTTATTGTCTATAACCATTACAACGGCATCTTGTTCGAGATTGACATTTTCCACAGGAGCGCCGTCAGGTTTCGACAGAAGTTTTACCTTGTCTACTGCAATTCTCATGGGCGTACCCTGAACATCTCCGGCCATGCGATTTAATGCATCCTGAAATTCTCCCAGCATAATTCCCTTGGTAAAAAATCCAAGATCGCCTTTTTTTACTTTTGAGGCATCATCCTCGCTGTATTTTTGCGCAGCGTCTTCAAACGTAATTTTCTTGTTTAAAATATCGCCTCTAATTCCGGCAATGGTTTCATATTCTTTTTGCCCATCGGAAGTTGCTTCGGCTTTCGCTCCTTTTGTATTTTTGTGGGAATCGACCGGGATTTTTATCAATATATGGCGGGCATGGAAAACAGGCTCTTTTTCCTTGTTTAATTCTTCTTGTTTTTGTTGATATAAAATATTTCGAATAATATTTCCTTCAAATAATTTTTTTAAATAAATGGCCTCGCCTTCCTTCTCAAGGTTTTGTTTCCCGGCAAGTCCGCTTAATATTTCTATGACGCCATAATCCTGAACAATGCGGCGCTTGAAGTCTGGATTGTCGAGCCGGCTTTTTATGTTATATAACCCGGCAAGAGCATTAATTTCTTTTGATGTTACCGTTCCACCTTCGTATGTGGCCAGCGTTTTATTGCAATTTGTTGTTACAAAAACAAGCAACAATACGGCTGCAAAGGACAGTTTCAATTTTTTCATATTTTTTCCTTAAAATTATATATGGACAATCCTAAAAACCAGTCTTTGGTACATGAACAGACAACGTCTTCCTGTGAGGTTATTAAATTTCTCCAAGAGCAAACATAGATCATGTCTTTCTCAAGGCGTCAATATTAAATATGGATATAAATACAAAAAAAATGAGCGCTGGCTCGATCCGTAGAAAATGTTTTTTGCCCGGTTAGACAATAACTTCGATATTCATGTTATAATATTCATGTTATAATTAACTTTTCAGCAGAGTCCGCATTTTTTTAATGCTCCATGAAAAAATCAAAGTCGCTAAAGTTTACAAAAAATGAAAAACTTCTTGTAAGCGCTCTGGCATTTTTTCAGTTTACTCATATTGTAGATTTTATGTTATTGATGCCGCTTGGGCCGGTATTAATAGACCAGTTTGCCATCAATAACGAAGAGTTTTCCTACCTGGTTTCAGCGTATACATTTTCAGCGGGGCTTACGGCTCTTTTTGCATCCACTTTTATAGACCGGTACAGCCGCAAAAAAGTACTTATTTTTGTGTTTACAGGGTTTTTATTTGGAACGCTGCTTTGCGGGCTTTCGCCCACATACCAGCTCTTGCTGTTTTCGCGGATTATCACGGGCGCATTTGGCGGGCTGATAAATTCCATGGTATATTCTATTATCGGAGATTCTTTTGCGTACGAAAGGCGCGGTTCGGCAACGGGCATTGTCATGGCGTCTTTTTCAGCGGCGTCGGTTCTGGGGATTCCGATTTCCTTATTTATCGCAAACCGCTTTGGCTGGAACTGGCCGTTTATAGTTTTGTTCCTGGTGGGTTTTGTGTTTATTGCCTACGCATTTTTTGCCATTCCTATTTCTGACCGTGTGCCGCAAAAACATGCGTATGCAGATATTTTCAGGGAAAAAAATCATTATCCCGCTTTTTTTTTGATACTGGCCATGATGCTGGCCGGATTTTCCATGATCCCGTATATCAGCAATTTTTTGGTTTTTGATACGGTGATGACGCAGGAAAAATTACCCATGATGTATTTGCTCGGAGGCGCGGCAACGTACATCACATCAAGATTGTTTGGATATCTTTCTGATCGTTATGGCAAAAAAATCATGTTTTATATTCTGGCCACTTCTTCCATGGTACCCATGTACATGATCAGCAGGATCAACTACGCATATTCGGTTTATGGAATTTTAGCCATTACAACCATGTTTTTTATTTTCACATCCGGTCGGATGGTTCCGGGAATGGCGCTGATAACATCGGTAGTGAGTCCCAAAATGCGGGGTTCCTTTATGACCTTTAACACGGCCATACAGCAAATGAGCGCCGGTCTTGCGACTTTTTTGGGCGGAAAAATCATTGCGGCAGAAAGCGGGCATCGAATGACGGGATACCAGTATGTAAGCTATCTGGCCATTGCGGCCACTTTCCTGAGCATAGGGTTTGTGTATATAATGCGCCTTCACGATGAAAAAAACAGGGTGTTGGAATAGCAGAAGGGGGGAGGATTATAATATGTCAGCAGAGCATATTTTTGTCCCCCCTGCCTGCGACCCCCTTTGGCGTTCTCCGGCACCCCCCGTGTAGATGTCGACGAAAGTGGGTTTTACTCATTCTGGGTGAATATTGAAACTCCTGCACCCTCCGAGCTTGGGCATGAACTCGAAATTCAGTCAATTTGATTTAACTTGGCGCGTTTATGGGGCGCTTCGCGCCCCATAAACGCGCAATTTAATACATTATGATGCAATATAATTTTTAGTAAAAAATGATTGATAAGGTGTCTAAAGTAGCTATTTTGTCTAAAATCCAATATATGGAAATAAGACATTACATTATTCTCGGAAAAGTTCAGGGTGTGGGTTATCGTTATTACACCGAAGACATTGCCAAATCTTCCAGAATCAGAGGTTGGGTAAAGAATCAACCCGATGGAAGCGTGGAATGTCTGGCCGCCGGCCAACCAGCAGATCTGGAGATGTTTGAAAAAAAAATCCGAAAAGGTCCGCCATTGTCGCGGGTTGTAAATATGGAAAGAAAAATTCTCGTCGAGGGAGAAATCGATATTCCGGAAAATTTTTCAGTCTTGTAGGAAAGTTTTTATTTTTTATCCTTTGGTAAAAAATCTTATAATAGATTTTTGAGATCTCACGAGGGCTTTAATTTCAACCATTTTTTCCATCGTGCTATTGTATCCGGACTCAATAATGCTTTCGTAGTTGTGGTAGTCCGCCCAGTGAATCGGGGCATGCACAGGTTTTATTACAATAGCCGCTTGTTTTAACTGATAGTTTTTTCTGTAAATGGACGAAATTTCCTCGCTGCGCAACATGATGTCCAGGGCTGTTTTAATCTTTTTACGCTCAAAAAAATCATTAGATACATCTACCGCAATAATTTTTTGAACGCCAAGAATAAATGCCGAATCTACTCCAACCCTGTCTACAATACCGCCGTCGGTATACAATCCTTCTTCAATTTGAACCGGCGGAAAAACAAGGGGCATGCTCAAAGACGCTAATACCGGTTTACGCAACGGACCTTGATCAAAGATTTTTGGCTTTCCACTTTCG
This sequence comes from Spirochaetia bacterium, assembly GCA_029858425.1. Classification (GTDB taxonomy): domain Bacteria; phylum Spirochaetota; class Leptospiria; order Turneriellales; family JAOUFE01; genus JAOUFE01. The sequence goes on from JAOUFE010000003.1 coordinate 33,223, forward strand.
AGGTCTACCGCCACGCACGCAAAGGGCATTTTTAAATCGGAAAAACGCACGTTTGGAATCAAGGGATATACCACATCCTGAATATCATCGTCGTCCAGAATTCCCGGAGCCAACAATAATCGGCCGTAAAGTTCGGTTTGTTTGTACAAACGGTTAAATTTTAATAAAAACTTTTTGCTGCGACTAACCATCTCCCTGTGATCGTCGGAGCGCCAGGTTCCCAGCAGGGAATGTTTAAACACGTCCTTGTTTATGTGATTGATAATATGGTTTTCCACTTCATCAATATCGAGAGTATAAGCGTAATGAGCAGCGATCAGGGCGCCCATGGAAACTCCGATCAGGATATCAAATTTGACCTTGTTTTCCTGTAATGCGCGCAGCACGCCAAGATGCGCCAAACCTCTGGCTCCCCCGCCTCCAAGGTTCAGCGATACTCTAAAAGACTTTCTCGAATTCATATAAAAACTGTTAAACCGGATTTACATCTGTCAAATATTTTATTAATATTTTTCAAAAATGATTTCGGGTCGAAAACAAAATCCCAGTCTTTTGGAGTAAGGCTTTTTAATTCGGGATTTTTTTCAAAGCGCTGTCTTAAATTCGGGCCATCTGGATCAGACCAGAGATCCATGGCTTCTTTTTGAACTATTTCATAGGCTCTTTCGCGTGAAATTTCAAGCTTTTCGGTAATGGTCAACAATGCCCTTGATGAATAAATCAATCCCCCGGTAATGTCCATGACCCTTTGGCAGTTTTTCTCGTGAACTTCCAGATTATCCATTACAAAAGTCATTTTAACAAGCATGTATTCAAACAAACTTGTGGCATCCGGTAAAATAATGCGCTCGCTTGAAGAATGAGAAATGTCGCGCTCATGCCAGAGCATGATATTTTGCTGCGCCGTCATGCTGTATCCCATAAGGGTTCGCGCAAGACCTGCCATTCTTTCGCATAAAATCGGGTTTCGCTTGTGCGGCATGGCGCTGGAACCTTTTTGTCCTTTTTGAAACGGCTCTTCAATCTCGCGGCTTTCCGTCTTTTGCATCAAACGTATTTCCTGGGCAAAGCGAGCCACTCCCTGCGCGGCTACCGATAAGGCATTGAGGAATACTGCGTGACGATCGCGCGGTACGACCTGGGTACTGACAGGTTCCGCATTTAAATTTAATTTGTCCAAAACATATTTTTCGAGTTCGGGCGGCAATTGTGAGTATGTGCCCACGGCTCCGGATATTTTACCGTAGCGCATTTCTTCGATAGCAGCTTCCAGCCGCACGAAATTTCTGTGGGCTTCTTCCAAAAATCCCAGAAGTTTCAGACCGAGCGTTGTTGGTTCTGCATGCACTCCATGAGTTCTGCCAACCACAACGAGATCTTTGTATTTTAAGGCCTGTCCGTATAAAGATTGCAAATACTTTTTATAGCGCTCGCGGATAAGCTTGCCGGCATCCTGCACAATTACAGACAACGAAGTATCGACAACATCGGAAGATGTCAAACCGTAATGCACATGTCTTGACGGGGCGCCAATTTTTTCGGCCATATTGGTTAAAAAGGCAATAACATCGTGATGAACCGAATCTTCAATTTCGAGAACGCGCTGAGTATCAAATCCAGCTTTTTCCCGAATTTCTTCCATTTCTTCGTTTGTTATATGACCTTGCTGATGCCGGTATTCGCACGCATATATTTCCAGTTTTTTCCAGACTTCAAACTTGTGATCCAGCGACCAGAGGTCGCGCATTTCGGAAGTGGAATATCTGTCGATCATTGCGCTAAAGCCTATTCCCGAAACAGGACATCAAGTATTTATTGATGCCGGGAACAGTACATTCTTTAAAGAGTTCGAAAAGCAATGTTTGCGGGTCAAAGATTGATGGATAAAATTAATAACCCCGCCCACGCCGAAGCACACGAGGTGCGTAGGCGAGTAAATTAAAATAATGACCTGATATCCGATTCCTCATTACCTTCTTCAATAAAATAGAATTCTACAGAGTCACTTACATTACCAAAAGGTAAAGCAGGTTGATCGTATGTTTTGGTCTTCTTTTGCTTCTTCTGATTTGTCATCAAATCAAAGACTTGCTTTTTATAAATTGAATCAGCATTTCCTTGAAGATGTTCACCCTTACTTTCCAATACATACACAAGTTCAACTTTACCATTCTCTTTTTTTGCAGCAACAAAATCAGGACGAATTTTATTTTCTCGCCAACCCTGAATTGAATACCACTCTTTGCCGGTTTTATTTCGAAACCACCAGAGTATTTTTGACTGTTTGTCGAGAATATCGCCCACTTTCTTTTCAAGGCTATTCATTCCAGAAATTTCTACATCCTGAAACAAATAAAATTTATAAGGGTTTGGCAGGTTATCTATGTTTATATCATCGAATTCTGGAACTCGCCAACCTGAATCAGTATCCGTAGCAACTGCAAGAACAAGTTTACCCGTATCTATTAATGAAGAAAACGCTTTTTCCTCCTGGATACGTTGTTCTTTTTCAAGTTCCTGAAAAAGCATAGAGGTAATAAAACCAAAATGGTCTTTTAATACATCCGGTCCTAATGCTTTTTTAAGATTTTCTATATGTGACGTTGCAATCGCCCGGGCAAGAAATGGATTTTCAGAAATCTCCGTGTACCGACGAGTCATATATTCAATATTAATAGAATCTTTACCGTTTGAAAGTTTCCCTTCAATATAAAAATCCATTTTTTTATCTTCTGAAATCGTGACAGCATAAACGGTACGATCTTTGGTTTCGTTGCTTAATGATTTTTTAATTATTTCGACAAACCCCGCATCGAGTTTAAATTGGCCGGGATTTAGCAATGGTTTAATATCGTTGGAAAATGAAAATCGACGTTTGGAGTTATTCTCATCGACCATGACCCATGCGGGCAGATAAAAAGAGTTTTCAAATTGATGAAAATCTTTGCGAATATTTACCCTTTTGGTTTTGGTTTCTGGCGCATCACCGCCTATGACAATTTTACCTATGAGATCTTCCAAACCTTCATTTTGAAAACCCGAGGCGACCTTTTCAAGCATGGGGCGTGTGTCGCCTTTTGAAAAATATACATAACTTTCATCCAGTTCTTTTATGCCGGTTTTTTTTGCGTCGGGCTGTCTGAGAATTCGCCCAATGAGCTGGGTAATTCCCGTGTCGGAATTTACATTGGGTATGATACCGAGAATATAAGCATAAGAACAATCCCAACCTTCGCGCAATGCTTCTTTTGTAATCAAATACCGAATCGGGCAATCCGAAGAAAATAAATTCACATCTTCAATGTCATTTTGAGAGCTGGTTTTGATGGCAACTTCATCGGGATTACATTTTAGCTCAACAAGAAAATCTTTAACATCCAGACTATGTACCCTTCCTTTACCTCGTTGATCTTTACCTGTGGCTTCAACCTGTATCAACGCCATTGGGCGAATATAAATTCCTTTATCGCTTTGAAGTTTTCGGGCATGTTTTTCGAGCTTATCGCGGTGTTTCTTTATTTCACGAATCATGCTTTGCCAATCAGATTGTTCGGCCTGCCGGGGCGGTATAATGTGCATATCGAGTTTTACCATTTCTTCTTGCTTTAATTCAAGGCCAGTTATGGTAACAAGAATGTTCATGTTGTCTTTTGGCGTTGCGGATAAACCAAGAACAAACTCCGGGTTAAGACTATCGATAGCAGAACGAGCTTGATCGGTAAATACTTTATGAATTTCATCAATGATGATAAACGGACGAGAAACCCGAATTGCATTGGCAAGGCTTGTGCGTATTATGGAGCCAAACTCGGTGAGTAAATCCAGATTAGGAAATTGCTCGATTAATTTTGCATGTAGATCGCCTCGGTGATCGGCTGGAAAAAAATTTTCATAACCGCCTGAGTCTTGAAATACTTTTAATGCTTCTTTTCCATTTTTTCGACTCACAGACTGAATCATCACAAACAAAATAACCAGATTATTTTCGATATCGTGGGCAGAGAGACGTTGACCTTTTTCGAGAATAACCGTTTTGCCAGCGGAAGATTGGTCAATGAGTTGGCGAAGAGGGTTGGCTTTATCGCGAATTTTGGCAACCGTTTGAGAGTAGATAATCTCTGATGGAACAACCCAGACCACAAGGCCGGTGCGTTTTTGGGCAAAGCGTTCCTGGTATTCACGTATGGCTTCGACAGCAAGCAGCGTTTTACCGCCGCCGGTTGGTACTTTAAAAATAACCCTTGGATAATACCAACCCAGACCATTTACGGGATTATCTTTAATCGCAAGTTTTTTCTGGCGATAAAGCTCTTGAATCCAGTTATGATTGATATTTAAAGTTTCTTTGGCCTGTAGAGCCTTGGCATGTTCTTTTTTACCTTCGGTAAGAAATTCTTTAAGAGTATTGACTACCTTTAACTGATATTCCTTGAGATACATCAAAGCTCCCTGTATTTATCAAAAACCGAATCAGTATAAAGAAACTCTAAATTCTCGACAATACTTTGTGCAAAGATCAATCTGTCAAAAGGGTCGCGATGGTAAAATGGCAGATTTGACTGTTTAAGTATGTGGCTTTCATCAATCGATAAAATCAGAAAATTATATTTCCACCGAATTTCGTCAAGAAAGACTTCGAGCGGGCAAGGAATTTTAAGTTTGCCCAGAGATTGTTTGATGGCAATCTCCCACAGTGTTGCCATACTTACATATATAATTGATTTTTCATCTAAAAGCAGTTCCCTTATACGAATAGGGATTTGTTCGTTTCCTTCGGCAAACCATAAAAGCAAGTTTGTATCGATTAGATACTTCATTCCATATACTCCCGGAAATCTTCAAGAGGTTCATTAAAATCGGGAGATATCCAAATTTTGCCTGCGTATTTTCCATAATATTCTTTCCGGCTGGCTTTATTCTCATTTCCTTTTTCGAACGGAATTATGATGACTTCTAGCTTTTCCTCATCTGAAAATTCCTCCGGAAGTTCTATGGTTATGTGGTGGTTTTCTGGTTTTACTATTTTTCTAAGGGCCTTCATAAATTACTTTCCTGTTTTTGCAAACATTCCATACGGAATATTTACATATTCTATTTGATTGGCTTCGAGATAATCTTCATCGAGAAAACATGCCGGGGCATAAACAATGAGCCGCTCGTTTGGATTTGCAGCGCGTATCTTTTCAGCCAGGGTTAAATTTAAGGCAAGTCTTGTCATTTCTGTAAAATCGGGTTTGTACACCAGGTAAATGGCAGACCTGCCATATCTACCTGCAAAATAATGATCTGCATTGATTTCTTTTTCATTTGTATGGTGTTCGCCTGTGCAAAGATAATAAACGTATTTCGCAAATTCTTCATAAAACGGTAAGTCGCCGGATAAAATATTTTCCGGATCAATAGCCCTGCCGACTCGAAGATACCGAAAACCAGAATCATAACCATTTTTTTCAATAGCGCGCTTTACCCTTTCACGAGTGATGTCGCGACAAATATTTTTCTCCGGTTCAGCGGCAGAAGCTTCGGTCATTTGAACCATGATACACTTGCGATTACCACCGTCTTCTTTGTTGAGTTCCATTACCGCGTGCATCGTTGTACCGGAACCAGCGAAAGAGTCGAGAATGATTGAATCGGGGGAAGTCGAGATTTGGAGAATACGTTTGATTAGACTTGTTGGTTTTGGAGATTCAAATGGGTTAGCTTCCAATAATTCTTTTACTGTACGCTTAGCATCGTCATTACTACCCACTTCATCATAGAGCCAAATAGACTTGGGGACTAACTCCTGTTTTACTTCGGATAAAAATGTTTTTCTTGAAGGTGTCGCATTACCATCTTTGCCAAACCAGATTTCATTGTTGGCATCCATTTTTTTTAAAGTTTCTTCACTAAATCTTGGGTAAGTACCTTTGGGTGGAGACCAGGCCACGCCATTAATAAATTTAAAATGGAAGTCAATTTTGTTGCCGCTTTTTGCATGTAAAGGCGTAGCTTTCCATGGTCCGCGCAAATCACTATCTGGATTTTTATATGCATCGTTTTGTTTATCGCCGCGAGGAAGTCCGTTTAATTCAAATATTTCTTTTTGCTTTGCAAATAGTAAAATAAAATCATGATTTCCACTAAAAAATTCAGCATCGTTGCTTTGTGTATATTTTTTTTGCCAGACAATATTTGTAATAAAATTATTTTCGCCAAATACCTCATCCATGATTTGTCGCAATGTATGTTGCTCATTATCGTCAATGCTAATGAATATTGCTCCATCATCAGCCAACAATTCCCTCAACAACTTCAACCTCGGAACCATCATACACAGCCATTTGTCATGACGGGTTAAATCTTCTTTGCCAACTTCTTTATATAGCCACTCCTTAATCAAGGGACTGTTTACATTATCATTGTAAACCCAACCTTTTCCGTTGCCATTATCATTGCCCGTGTTATACGGCGGATCAATATAAATACATTTAATTTTCCCGGCATATTGTGGGAGTAAAGCTTTCAACGCTAAAAGATTGTCGCCTTCTATAATGAGATTATCTGCGCCTTTTTCTGCTTGAAAATGAAGTTTTTTATCTTCTTCGAGTGTATGATAAGGAATGGATAAATGATGATTCCAGATTACGGTTTTACCTTTAAATTGAAGTGTGGGCATGGTTTTCCTTTGTGGATACAAATTATACCCTGCAAACGGTCTGACCAGTATTTTTATGTCACACTGGAATTTATTATGTAACTTCTCAATAATCAGGATATATATACAAAACGACGCAGGAAATATTAATGTCCTATTTAAGACATGGAATTCAAATTATCAGATATTCCGGAGAACGAAAAAACTCCCCTGGTTTGTTTCTTATTGGAGATGATCCAGCAACTGACAGAAGAAGTTCGGCAGCTCAAAGACGAAGTCGCCCGATTAAAGGGGCATCCCGCCAGACCCAGCTTAAAACCAAGTACCACGATTGACATTGATAAACTGGAAAGACAAAAAACCAGCGGCGGTTCGAAAAAAAAACTTCAAGAAGAAAACGAAGAAAAATCTTGTAATACATAATATAGAAAACGTTGAGCTGACCGTTATTCCCGAGGGTTCTGTGGCGATTTGCAGCGAATCCATCAAGGTTCAGGATATCCTGATTCGCCCCAATAATACGCGGTATACTCGCAAGGTCTGGAAAACTCCGGATGGAAAATTAATCAGAGCCAAGTGGCCTGTACATATTAACGGTCAATTTGGGTTTCATTTGAAGAGCTACATTATTTCGTTGTACTTTGATTCCCACATGACGCAGCCTGCCATTTTACGCCACTTAACCGAAATTGGAATTGATATTTCATCGGGAGAAATTCACAATATTCTAATCGAAAATAAGGATTTATTTCATAAGGAAAAAGAAGATATTTTAAAAGTCGGCTTGCAGATTTCAAAATCCATCACAACCGATGATACCGGCTTGCGTCATCGCGGCGCAAATGGATATTGTACGCACATCGGAAATGAATTCTTCGCCTACTTTAAAAGTTCCAACAGCAAAAGCCGGATAAATTTTCTGGAAATACCCTTAGAGTTTTGTCTGCTTCCAGGGGCAGAGATTTCAAAAATAAATCGGAATGGGAAAAGTATCTAAAAATTCTGGGCATACGCGACGAGTACTCTGCCAAAAAAGCTACGGAAGGCGCTTTATTGGGCGTGATCATGAAAAAAATACAACCGGCTCTGGCGATTGTAAGCGATGATGCCGGTCAGTTTGATATTTTAAGACATGCTCTGTGTTGGGTTCATTCAGAACGCTGCATTACATCGATTCACGCCGTTAGCTACGATCAGGATCAAATAATAAAAGATATCCTTGAAAAATACTGGGAATTAGTTCGAAAACTTCATGAATACAAAAGAACTCCAATAGACAGAATACGCAAAGAGATTGTGGTGGATTTTGATCATCTTTTTAGCATAAAAACAGAAATGCCTTCGCTAAACAAAGCGCTGGCGTCTCTTTTCAAAAAGAAACAAGAATTATTGTTGGTACTTGAAGAGCCTGAAATTCCACTGACGAACAATATTAGCGAAAGGGATATTCGGGACCAGGCAAAAAAGAGAAAAATTTCAGCGGGAACCAGAAGCGAATCGGGCAGAAATGCCCGCGATACATTCATGACCCTGCAAAAGACCTGTAAAAAACTGGGGATTTCCTTCCACGATTATTTGCTCGACAGACTTTCCGGCGCTCATCTGATAGCTGACCTGACAAAATTAATGAAAACCAAAGCTGGAACAATTTACAAAGCCTTACCTGATTATTGAGAAGTTACAAAAATGTTCATAAAAATGTTCATTTTTTCATTGACTTTTTCTCTATGGATTAAAGTATAAACAAAGAAGCTTGTAATTTAAAGAATATAACCAGTTTTTAAAGTTATTTAACTTCTTAAGGAGATTAAAATGAAAAAAATACATAAAACTGTAGTGATCATATTTACCCTGCTGGTGATTTCCATGCAAAACTTTTCTGCCTCGTCGGTTGACTCGATACCTTATCAAAACCAGACGCCGCCAACGGAAAATCAACAAAATACGGATGATCAAACGCCTGCCGAACCCGAAATCCGGAGCGAAACCAATAAAAACGATCAAAATAAAGCGGAAATAATGGAAAAAAGAATGCCTGACCTGGCGCGCATTGCCATCATTCCCATGCAAGATAGAACTGGTACTGAAAATTTTCAGTATTTGTCGGAAAGCTTAAGCGAGGCCATCCATTCTTCCATGCAGAAAAATTTTCTCTACGCTCAAATTGACTCTTTAGAGGTAAAAAAGGCCATTTTTGATCTTGAACAGGAAGCCCTTGCCGTGGAAAAAGAATCCAATGCGCGAAAAAATTTTTTTCTGGATATTTTTAGACCCCGACGAAAGCCCAAATCTGTCGAGAGAATTCAATTGGAAAAAACTCAAAAATTAGCCAAAAAACTAAATGCCGATATTGTTATTTATGGAAATTACATTTTTGATGAAAAGAGTAATGAAATGGTTATTTCGACCAGTTTATACTTCGGACTTATAAATGCTATCAGGCCAATCAGCGATATGCGGAATCCTGTGGACAATACCATCTTTACGACAACGGACAAAGCGGCAAAGGCAATTATTGTTGAAATTGACCTTATGGTGGTTTCCTTTGAAAAGAATCATCCGGAAATTGTCGAAAAAATAGAGACAAAAATGGACGAAAAAGCCGCTTCTGCGGAAGTTTTAACTGAAAAGACTTCAACAGCATTCGCCGTTGAATCATCTGTTGAAGATGAAAAAGCGGTTTCTGAAATCAACGTTGAATCTGCAGAAAACGATTCCATAATCGAAGAGCCGCCCAAAAAAACCCTGACAAAAGAAATGGCCAGGGAAACAACGGGTAAACCCATTGAAGAAGAACCAATAGAAATGACAGAGATCGCCCCAGGCTGGGAAACAAAGAAAATGTCGCTCAGCCTGTTGCCGGGATTCTATATCAACAAAACATCTGCATCCGGTTTTTGCGGTACCTGCGATATGCAGTTAGGGCTGGCTGGCCGTTACTGGATTTTTTCCCGTTTATACATGGGTTCAAAAATTGACCTTGCTGAAATCTGGAGTGAAAAAGTAGCTCCTGGCAGCCTTGCCCTGCTCGACGGTTTTGCCACCGTTGGTTACAGTATTTCCCATAAGCGATTTCTATTCAGCGCAGATCTGGGTATGGGTTACTACTTCGCTCCAGGAAAGACAAGAATCGATAACCCAACCTTTGGCGTAAGCGCCTCTGCCGAGTATCTGCTCTCGAGGTCTTTTTCGATTGGTTTATCGGCCAACGCTCAAATGTACTACGATCAGCCAAACCCGCTTAACTTTGTCGGCCTGGGACTAATGTTAAATTATAATTTGTAGAAATAGAAATATATGAGGTGTAATATGAAATATTTTAAAGAATTGCTGATAATCTCTGTGCTTTTAATTTTTTCTTCATGCAAGGCATCCTATTTATATGATTTGGTGAATGGAAAAAATACAATCACAAATACAGGCGCCATTGCAAGTACAAGTACAACAAGTACAAGTACAACAAGTACACAATCACCCATCTCTGCATTTGCATATGTGGCGAACAATGGCAATAACAACGTTTCGATGTATGCGATCGACGCTGCCACGGGCGTACTTACCGCAAACGGAACCATTGCGGCCGGGACAGGTCCAATTTCTGTAACGGTAGACCCCACCGGACGATTTGCATTTGTGGCGAACTCTGGCGGCAACAACGTGTCCATGTACACCATCAACCCTGCCACGGGCGTACTTACCGCAAACGGAGCCATTGCGGCCGGAACAGGGCCAATGTCTGTAACGGTAGACCCAACCGGGCGATTTGCATTTACGGCAAACTCCACCACTAACGATGTGTCCATGTACACAGTAAACCCTGTCACGGGCGTACTTGCCGCAAACGGGATGGCCATCCCGGCAGGGACACAGCCAATGTCTGTAACGGTAGACCCAACCGGAAGATTTGCATTTGTGGCGAACTATGTCAGTAACAACGTGTCCATGTACACCATCAACCCGGCCACGGGCGTACTTGCCGCAAGCGGGACAGTCGCGGCCGGGACAGCTCCAATTTCTGTAACGGTAGACCCAACCGGACGATTTGCGTTTGTGGCAAACGGCGCCAGCTCCAACGTGTCGATGTATACGATAAACTCAGCCACGGGAGCGCTTACCGCAAACGGAACCATCGCAGCAGGGACAACTTCACGTTCTGTGACAATCGACCCAACCGGACGATTTGCATTTGTGGCAAACACCGCCAGTAACGACGTGTCGATGTACACGATCAACACATCGACGGGCGCGCTTACCGCAAACGGTACCATCGCAACAGGAGCAAGTCCATTATCTGTGACGGTAGACTCAACCGGACGATTTGCATTTGTGGCAAACGCTGGCAGCGCCAACGTTTCGATGTACACGATCAACTCGACCACGGGCGTACTTACCGCAAACGGCAGCAGCGCGGCCGGGACAAACCCGGCTTTTGTAACGGTAGTGCGCAGCAAACCGCGC
>JAOUFE010000194.1 GCA_029858425.1 Spirochaetia bacterium
CATGAACTCGAAATTCAGTCAGAATAATCTAAATAAGCGCAGTTTTAGGGCGCTTCGCGCCCCAAAACTGCGCATTATAATACATTTTGATCTGATTATTGAGGTTCCGGCCCATGCTCTCACGGCATACCATAATCATTTATAGCGAACCTGAAAAACCTGTACTTTTACCGGGAATTTATGGTAATGTTAATTATGTAGCAAAATATCTCTTGGTTTTGAACCTATTTGTGGTCCAATATAACCCCGGGCTTCAAAGGCCTCAATAAGTCGAGCAGCTTTATTGTAGCCAATTCGAAGTCTTCTTTGAAGATAACTTGCAGATGCTTTTTTGCTTTCAGAAATTATTTGCCACGCTTCATCAAAAAGACTTTCGTCTTCTATATCCATTTCCCCGGCTTTTGATTTTGGATCTTCCAGGGTTATGTACGATGGTTTACCCAGTTTTTTTACAAGGTGAACTATGTTTTCAACTTCGGAGTCGGAAACATAAGGAGCCTGTGCTCTAATTAGCTGCGCTTTGGACGGGTGTTTAAATAACATGTCTCCCTGACCCAATAGCTGTTCTCCACCATTTGAATCCAGAATAGTGCGAGAGTCTGTTTTTTGAGCTACCTGTAAAGCTATTCTGGCAGGGCAATTGGCTTTAATGAGAGCCGTAATAACATCCACGGAGGGGCGTTGTGTAGCCAATATCAAATGAATTCCTATCGCTCTGGCTTTTTGTGATAATCTAATAATAGACGATTCCACTTCCTTGCCGGCCACCATCATAAGGTCGCCAAGTTCATCAATAAGGACTACAATATAAGGCATTTTGGGGATGATTTCGCCGGATGACCTTGACTCTTTGTTTTGTTCTTCAACTTTTCCATTATAAGATACAATGTCTCGAGCGCGCATTTCCGCCATATCTTCATACCTGCGCTCCATTTCTTCTACCGCCCAGTTTAGAGCAAGAATCGCCTTTTGGGGATCAGCTATTACCGGATGCAGCAAATGCGGGATATCATTGTATTGAGATAATTCAACCAATTTTGGATCCACCATTAGCATTCGAACTTCGGCCGGAGATTTGCTGATAATCATGCTCGTAATAAATGAGTTTATGGCAACAGACTTACCCGAACCAGTAGTACCGGCAATTAATATATGCGGCATCCGGGCGAGGTCTTCAATGAGCAAGTTTCCAGCGATATCCTTTCCAAGAGGTAACGGCAATCTCGCGGAATGTCCATTGTATTCGGGGTGATTTAGAATATCTCCAAGCAAGACCGTAGATCTTTTTTTGTTTGGAATTTCAATGCCCACGGTGGATCGTCCGGGAATTGGCGCTTCGATCCTTACCCGCAATGCCTCCAGAGCCATGGCCAGTTCTTCTGTTAAACCAAGAATCCGGTTTACCTTGATTCCTGGCGGAATGCGAAGCTCATAACGGGTAATAATCGGTCCTTTTTGCATCCCGATTACACGAGCTTCAATACCGAACTGATCTAACGTTGATTCCAGCTTTTCAATAACGGATTGCACCTCTACCGGATCAGTATAATCCATGGCATCGGAACCCGTATGCAGTACATTATAGGGAATTCGGAAATGATCGTTCGTTTTGACTTCAGGGGTAATGGAACAACGAAATACGTGTTTGTGTTTATTTTCTTTTTCAGCATGTTCTTTGAAGGTAATGGCGGCATTTTCCGCTTTTTCAATTTCTGAATGCAGCGCGTTAGAATGCAAATTCTCAATATAATTATTTTTTGCATCGGGGCTGTTACCGACCGGATCTTCCATTGGTTGACTTAAGAGAGATTCCGGAGTGATTGTGCTATTCAACAAGGGCGGGTTTTCAGTATCATTATCCGGAAGTTTATCTGCGCTAACCGGATTGAGTAAATATTTTTCTGGTTGAAACGGAAATTTTTGTACAGGAGTGGATGAACCGGATGCTACATGGTTTTCGAGATACCCCCTTTCCAGAAAATTTTGCCCGGGTTCACCGGAAACAGGGTATGTCCGGGCATCTTTTTTTAACGGATTAAAGATATCAGGCCTGGTTTCATTAAATTGAATTTGTGATATTTTTTGAATGGATTTATTATTGATATTTTCCTGTATTGGATGGTAGATTTCATTATCAACAACAAGATTTGCAGAAAATTGATTCAACTCAGGGGATTGCGTTTTCAATCCGTGAAATGAATCGGAAAATCCGATTTCATGATTATACATCGATAGTGTTTCATCTATGGAGGCTTTCATGTCGGAGTTTGGTTGAGTATAGCGGTGAATTGATTCTTCCAGCCCGCTTTCAGCATCAACCAAATTTAAATTTTTTTCCGGACGAGTTTCTATCCATGGTAAACTAATACTTTTATTTACAATTTTCTTGTTAAACCATTTCATAGTAAATTTCATCCTGAAAAAAATTTTGGTTCCTCCTGGATACCATAACGTTTTAATCTGAAGCTTTTCAAGATGCCCTTTATATTATCGGTTCATCTGACAGCGAGTCGAGAAGTTTTCTATCGCTTACAGGTTTTCTGCTTTTTGAATTTCCTTTATCATCTGATACATTATTTCAGAATAGTGATCGGCAATATCCCTCCTGATCATATTCTCATTAAATATTTCAAAGTATACGCCTATTGAATTATTTTTTGAATCCATACGGGCAATTAAGGCTCGGTGAATTTTTATAACATACGTTCCAATGGAAAAGGAAATTTCAATAAAATCCTTTAAGCTCAAATGGTGTATAATTTCAGGGTTTTTCAAAACAATTTGTAACCCGTTCATGCTGATATCTCCGATATAGCCCTCAATTAGAGAAGCTGGATTGTTTTTTATCCTGCATTTGACCGGAATTCTGTTTTTCTCGTCCAGCTCAATTCTTAAAAAGG
>JAOUFE010000085.1 GCA_029858425.1 Spirochaetia bacterium
AAGATCCTCAAGAACCGAAAAATGAAATTCATGCGCACGGATTTGAAGACCCGATTTTATTTTCCAGAATGTATTTATTTCGGGCGGCAGTTCGGCAGATTCAAGAGTCGCATATCCGCGCCCTTGTGGTTTGTCGGTCATTTTGCAAATACATGGCAGCGCTCCGATCATTTCATGCGATTGATTTTTCCATTGAATACCTTTCGTCATATACATCATTCCCCCGCATTCGGCAAAGGTTGGCATTCCTTTTTCGATAGCCTCCCTGATTTGACTGCGCATAGACGCATTGCGTTCCAGCTCTGCGGCGAAAATCTCCGGATAACCTCCTCCGAAGTAAAGGGCTTCGGTGACAGGCAAGTGTTCGTCATTTATGGGGCTAAAATAAATTAACTCTGCTCCTTCTTGTTCAAGGGCTGCAAGGTTATCCGGATAATAAAAATTAAAGGCCTCATCGCGGGCTACGCCAATGGAAACCACCCCGGGTTTATTATTTTTTTTTGGAGATACATTTGCATCCAGCGGTGGCGCTTCATGGGCAATCTGCAAAACCATATCAAGATCAATACCCTGTTCAACAATTTCTTGTAATTCCCGAATGATCTTGCCGCTTTCATTTTTTTCCTCTGCCGGAACAAGGCCGATATGCCTTTCCTCCAGCAACTTTTTTTCTGATTTATAGATAACGCCAACAACGGGTAATTTGCAGTATATATCAATAGCCTCTTTCAAACGGTCTTCATGGCGTTTACCCGAAACATTGTTTAAAATTATGCCTGCGATATTCGTATCACTTTCAAAACTGGTAAACCCGTTAATCAGCGCTGCTATACTCCTGGACATCATTTTACAGTTTACGATCAAGACTACCGGCATCTGGAGGTATCTTGCCAGATAAGCCGATGATCCTTTTCCTTCGATATCAATGGAGTCATAAAGTCCGTGATTGCCTTCTATAATGGAAATATCTGCATTTTGCGCATGATCCTGAAACTGTCGGGAAACTTCTTCTTCAAACATGTGAATATCCAGGTTATAGCAAGCCCGTCCGCTTGCCAGAGCAAGCCATTTAGCGTCAATATAATCCGGCCCTTTCTTAAATGCCTGGATTTTTAACCCCCTGCAAGTCAGGGCGGCAAGAATACCGGTCGTTACCAAAGTTTTGCCAGATCCGCCGTTTATAGCGGAAAACAGGATTCTCGGGAAAGAGGATTGTTGCTTGGTATACATATTGCCCAATTTTTAGATATTATTGACTTTTAGAACAATTTATATTATTATATTGACATTGTATAATAAAAATATGGTAAGGATATATAAGTATTATGTAACATGCGAGCTTGAGCATAAACCTCGAAATGAAACCAGATTGGATAGAAATGGCGCAATTTTCAGGTTTCTGCAAGGGTTCTGAATATTATACGAATACAGGGCGGCAAGCCCTATTACACAGGAGAAAAAATGCTTAAAACAAAACAAGAAATCAGCGATTTTTTAAAGGAAAAAAACATATCTCCTACTGCACAGCGAGTAGAAATGTTGCATAAATTGCTGACAAAAAATCAACATTTAAGTCCAGAGGTTATTTATCAAATGGTAAATGACGATTTTCCGAAAGTTTCCAGAGCGACAGTTTATAACAATTTAAATCTGTTTATCGACAACGGTATTGTGAAAAAACTATCCCTTGGTTCAATGACTACATTATTTGATACCAACAATGAGGCGCACTTTCATTTGCATGAAGAAAACAGCGAAGAACTGATGGACATTAAAACCGGAAATGATACTACGGGCAAACTGGAAAGCGCGGCGAATGAGCTGATAAAAAAGCACAAGGGATCAGGATTCAAAATAAAAGATATTATCATTAATTTTGAAAAAAATTAATTGTAGTTGATAGAATTATTGCGGAGAATTTTAAAATCCATTTGGAGTATCATTTAAAAGACCCTCGGTGTCATTGTTTGTTTTTTCTTTTTCAACACCAGCTCCGGCATCGTGGGTTTTGCCAAATTCCGGAGTTATGATACTTCCGCAATTCATTAACACCTCTTCAATACTGATGCCGCTGTTTTCGGGAGGAATTGTACAGTTGGCATCCTCAAGCATGGCTATTGCTTTTTTCACCTGCTGGTATTGGGCGTCCATGGGGGCCTCATTGATAAATTTTTTCCAGTATTCAATTGTCTTTAATTTGTCGCGCTTATACACAAGATAGACATAACCTGCCTCGTAAAGCGACGGTTTAAAAGAAGGATCCAGGCTGTAGGCGGAAAGAAAATTGTCCAGAGCTTCTTCTGGTTTTTTCAATTCCAGATAAACCTGACCAAGTCTGAAATATTCTTGTCCAGGTTTTGAAGAAACGGTTTTGGCCTGATTGTAATATTTTATTGCATTATCATAACGGCGATAAAAAAGATTAATATCGCCAAGGTAAGAATACGCCTTTGTGTGCGAGGGGTTTTTTTGGATTACCTGAATCAGCATTTCTTCGGCAATTTCATATTTTTTTTGGAAAAAATATTGTTCCGCTTTCTTAAAACCGTCATTACTTTCCGCTTGTGCAAACAAAGCGCCAGATAAACAAATGAATAACGCCATTTTATGAAGATTTCGCATACAAATTATATCGTCCAAAACCCGGGAATATTCGTTATGTTTTTTGCCCGAATGATTCAAGTATACAAAAAAATAGAAAAATGGGCAACCTGGTTTTTTCTTGTTGAAACTTTATTAAAATTCATGCCGAATCCGGGAAAAATACTTTCATCGGCTGAAAAAGCGTTATACGTCTTTCATTGAAAGACTTATTTTTCCTGTTTTGCTGTCTACAGCCATTACCCTGACTTTGACAATCTGGCCTTCCTGTAAAACGTCAGATACGTTTTCCACTCTCTGGTTCGATATCTTGGAAATATGGCACAGTCCGTCTTTACCTGGCATTATTTCTACAAATGCGCCAAAGTCGGCAATTTTCTTCACCGGGCCTTCATACACAGCATTTAATTCGGGCTCCCGAAACTGGTCTTCAATCATTTTTTTAGCGCTTTGAGCCGCGTGACTGTCGGTCGAGGCAATGGTGACAATACCTTCCGGATCGATAAGGATTTCTGCGCCTGTTTTTTCCGTAAGCATTTTAATGTTTTTACCGCCAGGGCCTATGAGTTCTCCAATTTTATCTTTGGGAATTTTCAAAGTAAGAAGTCTTGGCGCATGAGGCGATAGTTCACTTCTGCCTCTGTCAATAACCTTATTCATTTTTTCAAGAATTTCAAGACGGCCATTTTTGGCCTGTTCCAGCGCTTTGCGCATAATTTCCGTATCAATGCCCTGGATTTTTAAATCTAATTGAAACGCAGTAATACCTTTGGCTGTACCAGCGACCTTAAAATCCATATCGCCAAAATGGTCTTCAAGTCCGGCAATATCAGACAAAACAGCATAATTCTTGTCCTGGGTAATAAGACCCATTGCAATTCCGGCTACCGGGCTGGAAAGGGGTACACCGGCATCCATCATGGCCAGCGATCCTGAACAAATGGTTGCCATGGAAGAAGAACCATTAGATTCCAAAATCTCGGAAACAATGCGAATTACATAAGGAAATTTTTCCTGCTGGGGTAAGACTCCTCGCAAAGCATTCTCGGCCAGCTTTCCATGTCCAATTTCCCTTCTACCAGGACCCATAAATCTTTTTACTTCGCCTACGCTAAAAGGAGGAAAGTTATAGTGAAGGTAGAATGTTTGCTTGCTTTCCCCCTCAATGTCGTCAATAATCTGGGCCGAACTTGCCGTGCCCAGAGTGACAACGCCGAGGGACTGGGTTTCTCCGCGAGTGAAAACAGAAGAGCCATGGGTACACGGCAGAACGCCCACTTCAATGTCGATCGCGCGAATTTCATCTAATTTGCGTCCGTCAGCCCGGATAGACTTGTGAAATATCTGATCTCGAACAACATCTACTTCAAGGTCATTCAGCAGACTGGATGCTTTTTTTAAATTGCTTTTTAATTCTGTTTCTTCAATATCTGACCACATGCCTTTTAATTTTTCAAGGGCATTTTCTTTGCATTTATCAATACTTTCCTGGCGGGCATGTTTTTGTATGGTTTTATTGGCCTCAACCATTTCTGAATGTGCAATAGAATGCACCTGGGCTTTCAATTCGCTCAGGTTTTCCGGCGGTTCAACGGCCATTTTTTCCTTGCCCACTTTTTTTTGCAGTTTAATCTGCATTTCACAAATTCGTTTTATTTCTTCATGACCTGTTTTTATGGCTTCTATCATAATGTCTTCGGCTACTTCAGAAGCAGAACCTTCAATCATTGTAACCGCATTTTGAGTACCCGCCAGCATTAAATTCATTTCGCTTTTTTTAAGTTCCTCGCTGGAAGGAAACAAAATAAATTTCCCGTTGATCCATCCCACCTGAACGCCAGCAACAGGACCATCAAAGGGAGCCTCGGAAATCATAAGCGCGGCGCTTGCGGCATTAATCGCGTGTATTTGAGCCGGATATTTGATGTCAGTACTCAGTAGTGTGACAAAGAGCTGAAGTTCGTTGTGAAAATCTGGCGGAAATAGAGGGCGAATCGGGCGATCGGTAAGACGTGATGTTAAAATTTCTTTTTCGCTGGGTCGGGCTTCGCGTTTAAAAAAACCTCCAGGAATCCTTCCCGAAGAGTAAAACTTTTCCCGGTATTCTACGGTAAGTGGAAAGAAATCCAAATCTTCTTTTGCGCTGTGAGCCACAGTCGCATTGGCCATTAGTACCATGTTATTCCAGCGAACGACAATGGAGCCTCCGGCCTGTTTTGCCCATTTCCCGGTTTCCAGTATATAGCTGTAACCGCCAATGTTAATTTCTTCAGTAGTCATAATACCTCTTTATTTTGTATGAAATGAGTAGCAGAAAAACCGCCCTTGAAAGACGGTTGCAGGATCATTTTCGTATACCAAGAGCCTGTATCAAACTCTGGTATACGCTGACATCTTTCTTCTTGAGATAGTCAAGATGCCTGCGCCTTTTGCCCACCATTTTCAAAAGACCAAGTCTTGAATGATGATCTTTTTTATGAGTGCTGAAATGCTCTGTTAACGTATTGATTCTTTCGGTTAAAATGGCCACCTGCACTTTGCTTGACCCAGTATCTTTTTCGTGAGCGCCAAACTTCTTAACCATTTGTGATTTGTCTATTTTTTCCATAATCGTATTACTTTGTTCCAATATTTACTTAATTTATGCCAAAAATCATTTAAAAGGGAGGACGACAAGCAATTTTTGAGTTCCTGGTCGGAATTCCCGGTTCATACCCGAGCTTGGGCATGAACTCGATATTCAGTCAGAATGATTTAGACTGGCGCAGTTTTGGGGCGCTTCGCGGCCCAAAACTGCGCATTTTAATACATTCTGACGTGAATATTGAGGTTCCGGACTAAACTCACCCATGCTCTGTAATTCGGTTGACATCTTACTGACCATTTATAAGACGTTATTTTACCTATGAGAAAAAATAATAAGAATGCGACGGTATTAAAAAAAGTCTTTTTTTTGTTTCTCATTTTTATCCTAACGGCGTTTCAGTTTTCATGTGACAAATTCAAAGATTTTGAATCCGGCACGCCTGAACAAATTGCCTTAAAGGCGGTTCAGGCATATAATGCAAAAAATCCAGACAGGTTTCTCCGGCTGTTTAGCTCAAGATCGGTAAAGAAAATGGATCGCAGTTTACAGGCGCTTCGAGCGCAGTTTAAAACTCTGGATCCTCAATACCGCCGCGATCTTGCAGAAAAAATGAATATGGAATCCAATAGCCTCGCAAATTTAAAAATGAAGGATTATATTCTTTTTAACATGAATTTAAAATCCGGGGGAATGGGTAGCGATAACGTTTTATTTCCCGTAGATCATGTTTCTGAAAAAGAATATAAAGAAACAAAAACAGAAGAATCAAAGGCAGTCGTCAGGTATGAAAATGCGTCCATATACTTTGTTAAAGAAAAAGAATTATGGAAAATTGACACATTTGATATTGTTAGTAAAACGCCTTCTCATCCGGATGATTCCGGCGAATAAGATCCACATACCGGCCTAATTCCAGGGTTCGATCTTTGCTGGTATTATTGCAATTCATATTTGCAATAATATCTGCGATGGAGTGAAGATCATAAAAAGATGGTAAGACAATTTTTTCTAACTCTACGGTTTCAATCATATCCGAATAAACTCCATGACTCAATAAAAGAGGTCTGGATTGCGTACTTTCCAATTTCAGTAAAATATTTGTTTGAATTGCACGCAGAAGATGCTCCTCTGTCAAGAGCGGGGACTCTATATTCCAGACTACAGATCTAAAATATTTTTTGGACAGTTCATCCAGAATAAGGGACATTCTGTCGGATGCAATTCCCATTGATTTTTTTGATCTGCAAAAGGGTTTCACAGGTTGAAGTTGCTTTTTTAACTCATCTTTTCGCTTTAGGGGATTTGTACCATAAATATATACATATAGATCACAATCTGTTGCCGTATGAAGATATTTTAGGGTTCTTATCTGCCAGGAGAGACTTAAATTTAATAAAAGTTTTATATTCTCGTAACCCAGGCTTTTAGCCAGAGGTAAAAAATTAAAATCTTCGTTATCTGGAACGATCAAAGCGCAGGCGCATTTATTTTTTGCTTTCCATTTCATTGGCCAGCTCCCGGTAAACCAGGTTCATTTTATTCCTTAGCTTATCCAGAATCTCATCTTCTTCTATAACAGATTTTGCCTTGGAAGGATGAAGGTCATCTTCAGGATGAATTGCCTTGAGAATCTGAATTACTGATCTTCGCGGTATCATATAAAAAGGCTTGTTTCTGGGATGAATCTTGCTTGTACCATAAATAATTACGGGTAATATCGGAACTTTTCCCTGGCGTGCGATCATCAGGGAGCCGGGCTTAAATGGTAAAAGATTTTCGGGATCTTTGGATCTTGTCCCTTCGGGGAAAATCAATATCCGGTTATTTTCCTTTATTCGGGCTATGGCATGTCGAATTGACGAGGCGGCTCTTTTCAGGTTTTTTCTGTCAACAGAGACATATCCCATTTTTTTCATTAACTGTCCGACAAAAGGTAAGTAAAAGATTTCCTTTTTTGAAACAAACAAAAAATCTTTTGGTAAATATCCTGCAAGGAGCAAAACATCGAGATTTGCCTGATGATTTGCTATGATTACCGAAGGTTCGTTCAGCATATTTTCTTTTCCTCGTACTTCGACTGGAGAAAAGGCCAGTATAAAACCTAACCGTGACCAAATCGTAACCAGCTTCCTAAGAAAGGATCCGCTTTTCATGGACATGAACATACTCAGAAGGAGAACTATTGCCGCCGACGAAAATGTGATGATGTTATAGACGGTCATCCAGTAAATCCAGAAAATAAATCCCAATATTCTCATCACTTAATACAGCTCATTTTTAAAAATTACTATGTCAAATAGTTTATTTTTGAAATTCATAAAAAGTACTGATTCCCAGAAAACCTGATGAGAACCGGACAAGTTTAAACCCGGCACGGAGACATTCTGCTATAAAATCTTCATGCGAGGGAAATTGCGAAACAGACTCAGGCAAATATTCATATGCTTCCCGGTCTCCGCTAATCAAGCCGCCTACGCATGTAAGAATATATCGAAAATATACATTATAAATTGTTTGAAAAAAGGGAAGACCTGATTTTGAGAATTCCAGAATGCCCAGTTTGCCGTTTTTCTTCAATACCCGGTAAAATTCTGATAATGCCAGATTTCTTTCTGAGACATTTCTTATGCCATAGGAAATAAGTACATGGGAAAAAAAGTCTGACTTTAAAGGCAAATATTCTCCAAATCCTTCAATTGCATGAAATTTTCCTGAATAAGCGGTTATTTTTTGATTTGTTTTTCGAACCATTTCAAAAGCCGGATCTATTCCTACTACTGTTGCCGCATTTTTTTTGAGAGCAAGAATAGCGATATCCCCGGTTCCAGTTGCAACATCAAGAACCACGGATTTATTGTCAATTTTCATTATATTTATAGCTTTTTTTCTCCAGATGGTATCGATGCCCAGACTCAAGCCGTGATTTAACGGGTCATAGGTATCAGCAATCCGGTTAAACATATCGCGTGTTTGTCTTTGTTTCGAATTTATGCTTTCAGAATCTTGCATGGAATTTAGCATGGGTATGATGTATTGAGGTTAGGGCGGAACTCGACATTCAGGGCTGGTTTCGTTAAAAGGATGCTGTTTTCGGGCGCTTTACGCCCGAAAACAGCATCCTTTTAACATCAAACATTATGAATTTTGAATTCCAGCCTAACCACTATTGAGATACTTAAAATTGAAAATCAGCAGTCAACAATAAACAATGTAAAATCAAATAAAGTGCGTCCTTTGGTTAAAATATTACTGATTTGGCCGATAAATGATGTTATATGGGGCGTAGTATATTTTTTATCATAACCATCATGTTTTTCTATATCAGTATGACATGTGTACACATTCCCTATGCATATCGGAAATCGTCGTTATTGTTCCCGGAGTACGGCAGGCAAGAGGTTAGCCCAGGCGGAAGCCAGAGTGATATCCCATCAATAGAAAAATCTTCTCCACAATCCCGCATCGTGCCGTCGCATAAAGAGAATCTGGAAAACAATGATAACGATGCCGTCTCTTCTGAAAAAAATCAGGTTAGGGTCAATTATTACGATATCCCGGCGCCAGAGTTTGTGCGCGGGATATATATTTCCAATCGAACGGTAAACTCAAGAAAATCGCTTGAACGGATTATTGAAGATGCCAGGAAAAATCGCATAAATACATTTGTGGTGGATGTTCAAAATGAAATGGTTCCCAGAGAGTTTGTTACCATGATCAAAAACGCAGGTATTTTCCCCGTCGCAAGAATCGTTGTATTTCTTGGCGGGCTGACCACAAAAACTCCTCCTGAAAAGTATATCGGCAATCTATTGAGTGTAATGGATGCCGCCGCCTATCAGGGATTTCTGGAAGTACAACTGGACTACATTCGCTATGCGGATACAAAAGAAATGGAAAAAATACCTTTAAGCTTTAAGTATAAAACTATTAACTCTATTTTGGAAAAAACCCATGAAAAGGCAAATTCTCTGTCGATTTTTCTTTCTGCCGATCTTTTTGGACGTGTAACCATAAACGAAAATGACAGCATCGGTCAAAAACTGGAAAACTTTTCAAAATTCGCGGATGTGATTTATCCAATGCTTTATCCGTCCCATTACACAAATGATGATTACAGGATATCACATCCATATGAAACCGTAAAAGAAGGGCTGGAAAACAGCTTGAAACGGTGCAAAAATACAAAAATTGTGGCCTATCTTCAGGGGTTTACATGGAGAGTAAACCAGTCCGGCAAAAGTTTTACAGAATACCTGAAAGATCAATTGCAGGCAGTAGATGATGCGGGAGGCAATGGCTGGATTATATGGAATGCGGGAAATGATTACGATCATTCTTTTGAGGCCATTGCATCCTATGACCGCATGAAAAGAAAAAAGGTATCCCGCCTTGAATCAGGACCCAAAGAATTGCTGTGAAGGGTACATTGTATATTGTAGCCGTTCCTATTGGCAATGCCATGGATATATCTTTCCGGGCCATAGAAATATTCCGTACGGTGGATATTATTGCCTGTGAGAACACCCGAAAATTTCTGGATTTGAAAATGCGGGCAGGTTTTGAGACCAGCGCTACTCTGATGGCCTATTATTCCTACAATGAAACTCATTCTTCCGATGGATTGATAAAGCAGCTTAATGAAGGTAAAAATATAGCCATGGTTTCCGATGCAGGAACGCCGCGTATATCTGATCCCGGCTACCATATTGTACGGAAAGCCCATGAACAAAAAATTGCAATTAAGGCGATCCCAGGCCCATCTTCGTTGACTGCGGCAATGAGTATTGCCCCCATCCCGCTGGAACCGCTGCTTTTTTTGGGTTTTATTTCGCCAAAATCAGGCAGGAGAGACAAACTTTTAAGGCAATACCAGGATTTTTCAGGAACAGTTTGCTTTTTTGAATCAGTTCACCGTATCATAAAACTGCTTGCCGCTATACTGCAGATTTGGGGAAATACAGAAATTTTTATAATACGAGAGTTGACAAAGCAGCACGAAGATATGTACTGGGGGAACCTTGAGGAAGCGATAGGCTGGGCAGGGAAGAAAAAAGGCGAGTTTATTTTTTTTGTTTATAAAAAATGACTAAATTATCAAGAAATAATTCCGATATTGTTGTTAGAGATAAATATCGGTCAGGAGTAAAAAAATGGTGATAGATCGTATTGGAAATGTTAATAATATTACTGGCGCAGACCAGATTCAAAATCAAAAAAGCAAAGAGATAAAAAAAGGTATTGGAGAAGATACAGTTTCTATTTCCAGAGAAGCCCAAAAAGCTCAAGAGCTTTCCCGCGCCGGTGAAATTGTAAAGTCTGCTGCGGATATTCGACCTGACAGAGTAAAAGAAGTTCGTGAAAAATTAAACCGGGGAGATTATGACAAACCTGATAATGAACTTCTGGAAAAAGTCGCTGAAAAAATAGCGCAATCCCTGCTGAGATTGTAATAAATGGTACAGTGTGCTAGGACGCAAATCGTTTGATTTTTATTCGCCCTCCAAAATTATTTTTTCAGATTCTCCTCAAAAAATAGCTGATGAAGTTAAAAAATTTGGCAACCGTTTTTTAATTTTAAATTTAAGAAAAGAAAATTATAATCCTGCCGGACTTAAAAGCCTTAGAGAAAGTATCAATGCCAATAACAGCGGTTGTATTATCCATGATGAGATCATAGGGCTTCCGGATACCGAGCAAGTTGACAGCGCCGCTTTTTTTGCCAAAAAGTCTCATATAGACTGCATAATCGCTTACGGTGGCATCGAAACCATGAATGCAGCAAAAGCCATTTCTATTCTTGTAACAAACTCTTTTTTTGCGCAGGATTTGTTTGAGCAGGATGAACAAGCCATACAAAAGCCCATTCCCGTAATAACGGTTCCCATTGAACCTTGTCTTGGCGAGGAAATCACCTCCTTTTTTTCCCTCGTTGATGCACATCAAGGTATTCGAAAAATATTTTCATCCGATAACATGTACCCGCAAATTTGCTTTGTTGATCCAAATCTTTGTATACATCTAAAAGCCGATGATATTGCCCGGATCAGCGGCGCCCTGTTATCAACCATTATCGAGTGCGTATTAAGGCCTGATAACAACATGTTAACCGATATATTGCTGTACCGGGCTATAGATATATTAACCAAAGATATTGAAGTATACTACAAAAACCCGGGCAGCGAGAAAACCCTTCAAATGATGTACTGGCTTTCCCTGATGTGCGGGATGTCGTTAATGAACAATCCAAACGGATTAAACTGGGCTATTTCCCAGGTGCTTGGTATTAAAACAAAACTGACTTTCCATCAGGCGCTTTCCTTGATGATTCCTTTTGTGATGGAATTTTATCTGACATCCAGCGCGAACCGGCTTGTTTTAATGGCGCGGTCAATGAACGAAAATACAGGGGATGTTTCGGTGGCCGAAGCTGCAATTATGGCCATAGAGGCGGTTCGCAAATTATATAAGTCCATCAATCTTCCTACAAACCTGTCAGAGTTTTACATTACGAGAGATCATATCTCTGAAGTTGCCGTGGATGTATCAAAATTAGGTTTTTTGGAAACTTCCTCCCGGAGAATAGGGGCTCAGGAAATCAGCGCAATCCTGCTAACCGCCCTGTAACAAGTGCTTGCCTGAAAAGTCTTGAGCTTGACAATTATGGAGTTTATTTTTTGTGTCTGGAGACAGAAAAGCCGGCAATGGAGTCCCTTAATTGAAATATCTCCGAGCTGGAATAGTCCAGCGGCGTTTTCCTGTATTTATCGCGTTCTTTGGGATTAAGTCCTTTTTCAATCAACCATGCGGTTACTTCCGGATTCCTGGATGCATGAATCAGGTTTTTTCCCTCTTTGTCTTTTACCCGAAGATCAGCCCCCGCTTC
>JAOUFE010000036.1 GCA_029858425.1 Spirochaetia bacterium
TTCGCCGAGTTTACCAGAAGGAAAACCCTTTTGATGGCACCATATAAGGTAGTGTTCTGGCAAATCAATAAGAAGCCGATCCTTAAATGCCCCAAATGGCATTTTGTATTTGGCCAATTCGAGTAATTTTTCTTCATCCATCTATTGCATTTCGGATTTAAGGTTTATCTTGTAAAATCGTTTTAAAATATACTCTTAAAAATACGCCTAATGTCTCAATTACAAGATATGTCATTGGGTTTCATAAATTACAAAATATATTTTTCTTGACAGAATCATTCTCGTCTGATAAATTTAATATATGACTACCGCTTTGATTCATAATATACCTATGTACGAAGGGTTAAAAGTAACCCGTGAAGAATATCTCGATCTTGAAGAAGACGGTTTCAAGTATGATATGATTAATGGAGTATTAGTAATGAGTCCAAGCCCTTTTTTTGATCACAATGATGTATTAACCGAAATTGCTTCTTTGTTTCGAAATTTTCTCAGAAAAATGCATATAGGAAAATGTGTTGTGGAAACGGATGTCTATCTTCCCGACGGCGGTGATGTGTTGCGTCCGGATATATCTGTCATCTTGAAAGAAAATTATGGAATCATCAAAGGTCATATTCATGGGGTTCCGGATATTGTTGTGGAGATTTTATCAAATGCAACCATCAAGCGTGATTTGGGCGTTAAGGCGGACCGTTATTTATCAAACGGCGTAAAAGAATACTGGATTGTCGATCCCGATGAAAAGACTATTGAGCTTTGGATAAATACAACGCCAGATTCGCCTGGTTCGACAGGCTCACAAGGCACCACAACAAACCTCTGGAATAAAAAAGAAGGGGGTATCCTGAAAAGTTCGATTTTAAAGGGTTTTGTTTTAAAACGCGACGATGTGTTTGCGAATGGAATAAATTGACGTGAGATTCATTGTTTTGAAGATCCCTTTTCTGAGAGCAAATATCGGTATATCCAATAATTACAAAACAAATAATTTCAACGAATGCCCATTTCTTTATTTAAAATATTTCGAAATAAAAACAGGATAGCATTGAAGGCCTGATGGAAAGTGATATTTGGTTGGTCATAACCGTAATTGTTAAGTATTTTTAAAAAAGAGTTAAACATGGAATTGAGCTACGATGTAAAATATAATATCGCCTATATCAAATTACGCGAAAAAAAGGAGCAGGTCGAAACATTAAAAATCAGTGATGAACTTTGCATTGATATTGCTTCTGATGGCAAAGTTTATGGTATTGAATTACTCAATGCTACTGAACAACTCGGAATGTTGCAAGGTAAACCGTTTACCTTCATTAATGAGTCGAATAATAAAAAAACAGAAATGTCTATTATTTAATAATTTTTAAATCTGATTTACATATAAAAGAATATTCCCGAACCGCAAGGATGCGGTTCGGTACCGACGCGGGATTGAATTATATTCAATAGGTGAAAAATCTTCAAGCGATCTTGGCGCTCTTTCTTTCCGCACAACAGGATGTATACGTAAAGAGGGAATATTAAGAGAACAGGAGAGAAAAATGAACCTCAAAGCAAATGATTTTTCAAGCAGGGCAGAAAAGTGGAAAAAAGAATTTGAAAAATTGAGAACCATTATTCTTGATTGCCCGCTATCTGAAGAATTTAAGTGGGGGCAACCTTGTTATTCATTTCAGGGTAAGAATATTCTCTTAATCCATGGATTTAAAGAATATTGTGCTATCTTGTTTTTCAAAGGCGCCTTGTTAAAAGACCCCAAAGGTATCTTAATCACACAAACGAAAAATGTGCAGGCCAGTCGTCAAATCAGGTTTACCAATGTTAAGGAAATAGTTGAGTTGGAAGCCATATTGAAAGCTTATATTAATGAAGCAATTGAAGTGGAAAAATCCGGTTTGAAAGTTGAATTTAAAGAGACAAGAGAATTCATTATTCCTGAAGAATTTCAGAATAAATTAGACAAAATACCTGCCTTGAGAACTGCTTTTGATGCATTGACACCTGGACGACAAAGAGCATATATATTGTATTTTTCGGCGCCTAAACAATCCAAAACTCGAGAGTCAAGGATTGAAAAATGCATGAACCTGATTCTCGAAGGAATGGGATTAAATGATTAGTAAATTACAGGAAAACAAGTTAATCAAATTTGCGGGTCTCCTTTTTCCCGATTTTCCACTTATCCAGATATTCAATGGACGATTCAATGACTTATTGTTTATAAAATATTATTCGACAGCGGGGGGTAGACGGCAACCGCGCTGCCGTCGAGGGGGGCAACCCCCCTTTATTGCATTTTTTCATAAATTTATGAGATTTAGAATCCGTCGATGTAAATATTTATTAATTTTTTGATATGTTTATACCAAAGGAATTTGAGCAATTTAATCCTGGAGACTTGTACGAGTACGACGAAAAAAACAATACATACGATTTAAACATTGCGGTTAATTCCTTCAAAGATTTGTACAATTCATGGGATTATTCTCCCTATCGTAAAAGAGACATCAATGAAGCGCTGATAAAATATATTGAGGAATGTTCATCCGAAATTCCTATCCGCCACAAAATGTCTCTGCACCTTTACCTTCCGGAAAGCGAAACAAATTTTTCTGCGGAACAGGAAAAAGAGGGTTCCATGGCGTTACGCTCTTATTTTCGCTATCTTCTCCACAAAAAAAAACAGGAAAAAAATAAATACTACAAAAATGCCGCCAAATACGCTTTTTCCGGATTGGTTTCGCTGACTCTGGCATACATATCGCAAAAAACGGGAGTCGAAGCAAGCTATCTTCCCATCCTGCCCGAAGGGTTGTACATTGGCGGTTGGGTTTTGTTCTGGGAAGTTTTCTCTATTATTTTTTTCAGGATCAGCAAAATTTCCGAAAAAATGAAGGAATATTCCAGGTTAAGCGATGCTGAAATTACATACCATTTTGGAAAAAAATTTCCACAGGCGTCGCGACCGGAAAGTCCGCGCGAAGAAAAACGAAATCCGCTCAATCATGGCCGCCGCATAACGGATTTAAAATAATCCGAACCCTGGTAATTTTTGTACCTTTCCAGATTCAGCGGCGTCCCCGTTGGCATATCGTTAATATTGTGCGGCGAAATTTTCAGCCCGTAAAGCAGCGAATATATTCCGACGGCAATGGCCTCGGCATGAATATCCCTGTATTTTAACAGCCTGTCCCGATCGTACCGGTTATTCAGGAAACCGAGTTCAATAAAAGCGTTAATTGCGTTTATATAAGTGGGTACCGACCAGGTAGACCAATGCGGTTCCCGGATGTCGGGAAGTTTTTTTTCGGGAAGCGCGTCATGGGCAAACAATCCAAGCCGAATAAACCGCATAATTTCATTGGCCGAATACAAATTATCGCCCCCAACGCCTTCCATTCCGCCTTCCCTTTTCCAATTTTCCGGCTCCGAAACCTCTCTTTGCCAGAATGGGTCGCCTAAATTTAAATTCTTCAAATCCGGGAGGCCAGCCATTTTATCGGGATTATTTTGATCTTCCCAGGATTTTCGGGAATACGCCCAGGAAACCATGTCCTGCCTGAGTCCTTTATAGCTGTCGGGATCGGGGTTGAGGCCGTTTTTGGTGGACCAGTATCCTGTAAAATAAATCCAGGCATCGCATAAAAACCATTCAAAGGCGCTGCGGCTCCCGCTCATTTGCACCCAGTTTAAATACGGACTTTTTTGAAAATCTCTTTTTATTTCTCTCCGGGTTTTTGAGTCCGCCATTATATAATCTCTGGCGATTTGAAATGTGCTATAGCCGGGAGTTACTACTGGAGCCATGGCTCCGTTGGTTGGCCCGATGCTGTCCAGATGAAGGGAAACCACAAGATCGGGACTTTCCGAGTTCATGCGGCTGACAAGACCCGGTTTTCTGTGCGAGGTTTTTAAATCCGGAAAATCGAAAAGACGAAAAGGCGCATTATAATCTTCATCTTTTGTATTATTGAATGTATTGTATTTGTCGTGGGAGTATCCTTTTTCCCTTGACAAAATTACATTTATGGGTTCCCTTGGGACATCCGCAGATGGCGAGTAACGCAACAGTATTTTTTGAAACTCTACTCTTCCGCTTGATGTACGCGTTAAATCCAGAATTTCTTTGGCGGCAAGGGCAATTTCATAGGCCATCTCGCCTTCAAAAATATTTCCACAGGATGCCCCTTCCTGGTATGCCGCAAGGTATTTGGCTTGATCATGATCGTATTTATCGCCGTGAATCGAAATGGGCTCAAGACTGAGACCGCCGTGTCCGGGATCAAGGACTACGGTATATCTGGCGCTTGAATTAAAACCGTAAACAATGTAAAAAACAAATAATGCACAAACAACAATAATACCGACAAGTTTTTTCATTTTTTATAAATACGCCAAATACTCCTTAAATATATTTATTTATCGGTTTGGATCATTAGTTTACCCTTTATGCAAAATGTTTCAATTCCTGTTTTATCGCTTTTGTCAAATTTTGGATTTGAGGGTTTCCAGTCGTCCTTGCGTTTGGCAAAAAGTAAAAATGATTTTTTGCCGGGATAAAAATAATCATAATTAAACGGTAAATCTCCCTGTTCTTTTTTTGAGTCCGCTGCAAGATCGGGCTGGCACCTTTTTTCAAAAAGCGGCGTTGGTACAATAAATTCCCCAAATAATTTTAAATCCCATTCTCCGGATTTCTTGAAGAAATGATAGGGAATACCGGATGCCCCCTGAACGATGAACCGGCTTCTGCTTAAAATCAGAGACCGCATATCATCAAAGTACTTGCTGAACATCAGGTAGGAGGATGCTTTTAACATGGTTGCAAATTCGTTTCTCTGCAGCATGAAATTTACAAATTCAGGAGTTTTTGCAAGCGATGGATCAATGGCATCCAGTTGAAAATAGTATATTTTTTTAAGATCGTTATTTTCTGCGCCTTTATTTCTAAAAACTACCTTGACGGCCTTAAACAGGCCATTTATTTTTTGAGCAGTTTTTCTCTCCGGGTTGGTTTCACTTTCCTGGATAACCGGTTTCCCGGCGGAATCCAGAACAATTTCATGTCCGTCTGGGGTCAGCGAAATTCTTTCTACTTTTATGACATCGTTGCCGGTTCGCGCTAAAAAGTGCATGATAACTGCAATAACGCCGTCAAAAGAATTGGAACCGATTTCTTCTGCCATGGAATTGGTAAAAAAATAATTAACGCCAATAAGTGTACTGAGGGCTTTTTCCAGTTTGGTTAATCCATTTTGAATTTCGGCTGCTGTCATATTTTTCAACGTCGGGATTTCTCCCGGTTTTTCAAGGCCAAGCATAATGATTTCATGAACGCGGGGAAAAAATTTCACAGCATTTACCGCGTCCGGACCGCTGAACGGATAAAACAATGTGTCGCTTGTAATTTCTTTCAGGTTTTCTTCCTGCCATTTGTCTGCCGGAGTCAGCAGCTTTTGGTTAAATTTTTTCCAGGATTGATCCATTCGTATCTGGAAATTTTCAATAAATTTATTTTTCTGGATATTTTCGGGAATGTTGGTTTTTTCAAGGCCAAGCCCTCCCAACAATTGAGCCGTATCGCTTAAATCGGAATTCGTATTTACAGCTCGAATTTCGGCGGTATGGGAAACAAAAAACAAAATGGCAAAACAGATGGGTAAAATTCGTAGGGTTATAATATTCATTAGAGCCACCTCGATAAAATTCAAGACGGCGTAAATGAATAAAACCACGCTAACTTAAATCATTCGGCGGATTCAAATCCTAAGTGAATATGGAAGTTCTTGCTCAAACTCAGAGCTTGGGCATGAACTCGAAATTCAGTCAATATGATTTAAATGAGCGCGTTTTTGGGGCGCTTCGCGCCCCAAAAACGCGCATTCTAATACATTTTGATCTGATTATTGAGGTTCATGCCCAAGCTCCTCAATATTGAAGTTCCTGCCCGGGCTCCACAGATTTACCTTGATTACAAGATTCGCCTGCAAATAATGGCGAAAGTGGTCAGGCTGGAACTTGAAATTCATACTGTTTGATGTTAAGAGGATGCTGTTTTGGGCGCTTTGCGCCCGAAAACAGCATCCTCTTAACGAAACCAGCCCTGAATGTCGAGTTTCGGCCTGACCTCGAAAGAGTTTGCATATGTTTTCCATGACTGTAAGGCATTTAATAATTGTTTGTATCCTGGGCTCCGGGTTTGTTCCCTTTGCCTGTCAGTCCGCAGACGTAAAAGAAGAGAACAAACTTCTTCTCTCGATTGACGGGGATGAGCGGGTATCGCGCAAATACAAGTCTATCTATATTCACAACTTTATTAATGAGAGCTACACAGGCGAATTGACCGGCGAGCTGAAAGAAATGCTTATTCAAAAAATGAGCGCGCAGCAACGATTTAAGATTGAGACGGATAAAACAAATGCAGATGTGTGGCTCTATGGAAAAATTGAATACTACTCATTAAATCCGAGAAACATTGATCCGTTTGGAAGAGTAACCAGATACAACATGACTATTTTTGTCTCGGTCTGGGTTCGCCCAAACTCCAAACTTTCGGGTGAAGATATATATGACAAACAAAACGTCCGGTTTGATACTTTTTATGTGCCGGAACAGCCGCCGTTTGAAACAGAATTTACCGCCCGCCAGCGTCTGTTAGATGGTCTTTGCGACCGCATTGTAAAGGCGGTTATTACAGGTTGGTACAGCGACCTGAAAACCAGTGAAGAGTTGGGCTATGATCCGACGAAACAAAAAAAATAACCGGCAAATCAAAACCCGCCATCAGCCGGACATCAGAATAATTGCTTGCTAACCGCGATAAGACCGGGTAATCGTCCCGCAGGATAATAGAGGTTAGGCCGGAACTCGAAATTCGTACTGTTTGATGTTAAAAGGATGCAGTTTTCGGGCGCTTTGCGCCCGAAACCAGCCCTGATGTCGAGTTCCGGCCGAACCTCAAAACAGGAGTATAGTATGAAAAAATTTATTTCAGGATTTGTTTTATGTTTTATGATTTCAGCGGGAGCGCTTTTTGCGGGAGAATTCCTGGTTGTAAAATCAAAAATAATTGCAGCCCGCGACAGCGCAATTGCGCTGATAAAAAACAGGGATAAGCGCGGAGCAGAACAGCAAAAACTGGTGAAGGATACCGCCAATGAAGTAAGCCAGGCTCTGGACAAAATCAAACCTTCCGCCAACAAAGAAGCGAAATATAATGAACTAAAAAGCACATGGCTTGCTTTTAAAAAGCTCCGGGAAGAAGAAATAATTCCCAAGGTTCTGGCTGGAAAACAGGACGAAGCTGAAAAACTCGCCAATGGAGTCAACAAGGAACGATTGACAAAAATGCTGGAACTTTGCGACGAACTCGAAAAATAATCGAAAAAAGCACAAGACTGTTTTTCAACAACGGGAACGCCGCCGTCAGGGCATGAACATCCATATTCGTGCCCCGACTTTTCATTACAATATTATAAAAATCTGATTTACACCCAATCGGTATTTATGAGTTATCTTATATGATTGCGACCGATTATGTTGCCCTTGGGCTCTTCTTGATTTTGTTTTTTGGATATAACTCCACGTATTTTTTTATTTCGCACAACTTAAAAAAAGAAACTCGCGAGAGTAAAATTAACGTGTACCGGGAAAAATGGCTCGAAATTATTATTGCCGAAAATCAGTCCACTTTTGCAATTCAAACCATACGAAACCTGACGATGGCCAACACGTTTTTAATGTCGCTGGTGATGATTATGATGGGCGGTCTTATTTCGGTGATATCGTCACGCCTGGATCTGATCTCAACGCTGGAGACGATTAATCAGGTAGACTCCCGAACCTATTTATTATACTTTGAAAGTCACCCGGCTGTAATAAAGATTTTACTTGGACTTTTTGTCCTGCTTATTTCCGCATATAACCTGACCGTTGCGTTGAGAATATTGTATAACATGAATTTTACGACTTCTTCGGCGATGAGGCTTCCGGAAGCAAAAAATTTTCAGTTAGATCAACTGCGGCGGCAATCGCGGCATTTTATCACGGGACTCCGATCGCTTTACTTTTTTTTCGGCCCCATGCTCTGGATCATAGATACATATGCCATGATTATTTTTACCATTGTTGTTACCGTTTTATTTTTGCGTTTTGATTTTATTCCAAGAGTACCCTATAAAAAGGGGGAATGAAAATATTTTTTTCGAAATGTTTTTTTGCTCCCCCTTGAGCCGCACGAGGTTGCGGCTCAACCCCCGTTTATAAGACAAATTACGTCGGACGTAATTCCGGTTGGCTTGAATGATCCAGGCTCATTCGCAGACTGTCGATAATTTCAGAAGGCGTTAGGAAATCCTTTTGATGCATGTTTTTTTCTACTGCAAGACTGGCGGCCTTTAGATAAACGGACAACGCCGCTTCAAGAGTTTCTCCGGCCTCCCCCCGGCAAAGAAAATTCGCGATGACTCCGGACAGTATATCGCCGGTTCCTCCGGTAGATAATTCGTAGTGGCGCGAATTTGGATAAATTTCCCCAAAATTGCCGGAATTTTTTAAAACGAGAATTCCTCCGGGTCCTTTCAGGTAAACATGGGCATTGTATCTTGCGCTGATTTCGAGGGCGTCTTTTCGAACATTGGTAATTTTTCTTCCAAGCAACCTTTCAGCTTCAGACTTATGCGGAGTTAAAATTAAATCGGAAATGGTATGATTTCTGGCAGAATCCTCATGGGCGGCAATCTGGCCAAGACCCGATCCATCCACAACCATGCGCAATCCGCGAGAGCTTAATATTTTTTTCCAGAAGTCGGCGGAAAGATTTTCTTTCAAACCTACCCCGATAACCAGAACATGATTTTTTAAATTTGCGGAAAAAGACTCGAAAACATGGTTTTCCATTGCGGAGGTTTGGGAAAATGATTGAATCATAAACTCCGGATTTTCATTGAGAATTTTTATGATAGAAGCCGACACGGAATAGATTCTGGCCAGACCTCCGCCCAGAGATAAAAATGATTTTGCCGCCATAATTGCCGCGCCCTCCATTCCGGAGCTGCCGCCAATTACAGAAACAACCCCGCTACTGTATTTGTGGCCGCCGGCTTTTCTCAGGGGAGAAATTACTGGCGGTTGAATCAGACGCCGGCCTGAAAATATTTTCGGGTAAAAACCAATGGAAAAAATTTTAACAATACCGCAGGAAAGGATACCCGGTTCCACGAGATGTCCAATTTTGCAAGATCCAAAAGAGTAGGTATAATGGGCATGAAATGCAGTATGCTGAAAAGAATCGCCGTTTGAAAAAACTCCCGAAGGAATATCCATGGCAATTCGAATCAACTTGCCTCTCGAATTTACAAGATGAAATATTTTCTGCAAATTTTCCGGGGGAGGCTTGTTTAAGCCGGTGCCAAAAACAGCGTCGACCACAATATCTTTTTCAAGAAAAGATTCGTCCTGGATTGCTGAAATTTCATGAAATTTTATCCGGTCTGATAAATCTTTTGGACTGCATAATCCGCAGAAGTATTTTGCGTCTTGTGTCGCAGGTTCTCCCGATTGCCAGATAATGACAGGCTTGTTTGTTGAAGCCATAATCTGCCAGGCAAGAACATATCCGTCGCCTCCGTTATTTCCCGTACCCGCAAGAATATGAATCCGGGGCGCTGCATAAAACCAGTCTTTTTGAACTATCTCGGCAAAAACGGCGTACCCGGCCCAGCCCATGAGCAGACGAGATTCAATATTTTTTTCGTTTATGGAAAATTTATCGAGGTCAGCGGCTTCCTGCCCATCCAGAACAGGAAAGCTTGAATAGTCATTGTAAATATTGTTACTTCCATTGAACCACATGCAGACTCTTGTTGTGTACCCGCAGACTGTAAAATTTTCCGGAAAGGGTTGTGTACGTGGAGCGCCAACTGTTTCGCTTGCCCGGCAAATCAATTTGAAAATACTTGACCAGGTCGCCGTCCGTATCGTAAACAGCCAGCTTGAATCGATCGACTCTAACGGTTTTCCAGATTAGAATGTTGGAAGAATAGGGAAGATATGGATAATCTTCCGGATCATTCATGTTGTCAAAAATGGTTTCAATTTTCCCATTTTTCAGGTTTTTGGTTTTATA
Organism: Spirochaetia bacterium; assembly: GCA_029858425.1. GTDB lineage: Bacteria > Spirochaetota > Leptospiria > Turneriellales > JAOUFE01 > JAOUFE01. The sequence goes on from JAOUFE010000036.1 coordinate 10,130, forward strand.
AACCCGGTGTTGAAAAACATAAATGGAATCCACATCTGATTTTTTTTCAGGAAGTTTATCTATCCGTCCAATCATCAGTACTTTTTTATCGCTGTTAAACGGATACATTTGCTCGCACTGGGCAATTTCCGATTTATCAATGCTGACATTGTTAAAGAGGGCTGCCTCACAATCTTTTTGGGATATGGAATGAATCAGTTCGCCGTCTTTGTATTCATCAAGAACAATTTCCTCAACATATTTATAGAGAACCCATAAATTATTGTCGTCGTCTACATCCATCCACAGAATAGACTCAAAAGGAACGTCCATTTTTGCCTGACGGCCAATCATATGTAAAAATTTTCCTTTTACATCAAAATGCAGAATTTTATAAAACCCAGATGGCTCGCCCTCATCTCCTTTGTTTGTCTCGGAAGGCGCAATAAAGTTAATTGCATAAAAATCATCTTCTTTTCCGGCGGCAAGCCCTCCCGGAACGTTTAAATGTTTGCTAAAAATTTTCTGAAAATCCTCTTTTTTGGAATCTTTTTTTTCATCGGGAGCAGGATTTTTTTTGTTATTCTCTGATGAAATAAGGGTATGAAGTTTGTTGTCTTTAAATATTTTTATGACCTTGTTTGATGATTCTGAAACAACCAGCCAGTCGTCTACTACGGCAATTCTGCCGGGTATCTCATAATACAATCCTTTTTGCTCTGGAAAATTCAAATGATCGGGTTTGCGATCAACAGGAATGGAGAATAGTTCATTCGGGCTTAGCTTTTCCACTTTAAACCGCGCACACGAAACCATCGATACCGAAATTATAAAAAAAATGAATATATTTTTCAATTTATGTTTCATCAGCGGCGATCCTTTTTATAACGGGAAATAATTTGTGATGAGAAATGGAACTGGTCATCATGATCTTTTAAAAACGAGAAAATATAATGTACTACCTTGTCGCGTATGCGCTCGTGCGTCAATAATTCATGGCGAGTGGATATGTCTTCATTTATTTTAAATACAAATGCATGTTTTTCTGTCGCATTTATTTTTCGCAAAATATAATACATATTTTCAATATCAATGGTTTTGTCATTGGATGCATGAATAAGACAGGTCGGGATAGTAATATATTTTAAAAATTTTTTTACTTTGACAACATTTGTCCGGAATGAATGCAATGGCGGAATCACATACGCTTCATTGTATGCAACTGTCGGGTTAATGATATCCGAGGAAACAAGATCTCTTCTTTTGGTTACCGGACCAAGAAAAAAACGGGCAATACCGGTAAATACAAGGCGCCAGTCGCGAACCACAAGGGTTCCATTTAAAAAACCGTTCAAGACTACTGGCGCAGAAATCAAAATAAGCGCCGAAGGAGACAAGTCCATGCGGTATTGAACCGCCAGCCGTAGCGACAAGTTTCCGCCGAGCGAAAAACCTACAACAAAAAAATGCCGGTATTTGCTTCTTTCGCGGACATAAACCCTGCGAACACATTCATACCAGTGCTCGTATCGTGTTTCCGCCAATCGACTTAAAGATGTACCGTGGCCCGGCAACAAAGGCGCCATGACGGAATGCCCCGATGCGTGAAGCTGCTCGCCGAGACTTTTTAGCGTAAACGGGGACGATTCATAACCATGAATCAATAAAAATGCAGTATCCGTGTGACCTTGAAAAAAAAAAGGCTGGGCTCCTTTTAACACTTCATTTTGGGGCGGAGGTTCCTGAAAATCATTTGGGTCGATTTTTTCGGGTAAACTGTACCATCCAAAATAATACACGATTGAAACAAACAGGATTGTGAAAACGAATACTGTCATTTATTCAGTTTCTCTAAAAGAAGTTTGTTTACAAGCGGTGGATTGGCTTTTCCCCTGGATTTGGCCATAACCTGGCCAACCAGAAAACCCAGCGCCCTGTCTTTTCCCTGTTTGTAGGATTCTATGGATTCCGGATTTTCCGCAAGCACATCATCCACTAATTTTGCAATAGAACCTTCGTCGACAATTTGTATCAGCCCTTTTTGTTGAATAATTTTTGCAGGTTTTTCTTTTGTCTCCAGCATATCCTGAAATACGGTTTTGGCAATTTTCCCGGAAATGCGACCCGATTCAATTTCGTCAATCAGTTCGGCTAAATACTCGGGAGGGAACAAATCTCCCAGCTCACAAAACTTTTCGCTTGTAATGGCCATCATCTCGGACATAATCCAGTTGGAAGCTTTTTTGGGCGGAGCGCCGAATTTTATGACAGCCTCAAAATAATGAGCGGATTTTTTATTGACTGTCAAAACGCCGGCGTCGTATTCGGGAATTTGAAATTCCCTGATATAGCGCGATTTTTTTTCGCCGGCAAGCTCCGGCATATTTTGTTTCAACTCCTGAATTTTGTCGGGACTTAAAATAACATCCACCAGATCTGGATCGGGAAAATACCTGTAATCATGGGCTTCTTCTTTCGAACGCATGGAAACTGTCTGCCCTGACAGGGCATTCCACAGGCGTGTTTCCTGGACGATTTTTTCATTGTTTTCAAGGCGTTCTGTCTGCCGCTCAATTTCGTATTCAATCGCCGCTTTGACCGCCTTAAAGGAATTCAGATTTTTGATTTCCGCCCTGGTTCCCAGTTTTTTTTCATTTTCCGGACGAATCGATACGTTGGCATCTACCCGCAACGAACCCTGTTCCATATTGCAATCAGAGACCTCAATGTATTCCATAATGCTTTTTAGCTTATCCAGATAAAGAACAGCCTCATCGGAATTATCAATTTCAGGCTCGGAAACAATTTCAAGAAGAGGCGTGCCGGCCCGGTTTAAATCAACATAACTTTCCTGAATGGAAGACTCTTCAGAGTGCATTAATTTGCCGGCATCTTCTTCCATATGAATTCTGGTAACCCCGATTTTTTTAGCCACGCCTTCGCCAAGTTCAATTTCAATGCTGCCGTTTGTACAATACGGAAGCGCAAACTGCGATATCTGGTAGGCTTTGGGTAAATCCGGATAAAAATAGTTTTTTCGGTCAAACCGGCTGACGGTATGAATTTGAGCGCCTATGGCCAGAGCCGCCTGCGCCGCACGGGTTAATACTGCTGCATTTAAAACCGGCAGCGCTCCCGGGAGTCCCAGACAAACGGGGCATGTATTTGAATTGGGCGGATCACCAAAGGATGTTTTACAGGAGCAAAATATTTTTGTTTTTGTGTTCAACTGAACATGAACTTCCAGACCGATGGTTGGTGTATACCGCATACTCCAGCGTTTAACGCGCAAATATCGCGTCAAGTATGACGCAACTTTACAGAATGCAGAGTTTGGAGCCGTTGAGCCTGGGCAGGAGCTGGCGTTCCTGTCCAGGCTCCAAACTCTACGCTTCTCATTATTCTTTTGACACGCGAACGCCAAACAAGAAAGCGTCAAATGAAAGTAACACCATATGCAATTTAAAACAAACGAATCTTACCACAACTTTACCCTTGAAAGCGAGATTGCCTGTCCTGAAATTAAGTCCAGGGTCTATGTTTTCAGCCATAACAAAATCAAAAATCATTTGATTGCCATTAAAAATGACGATGCCAACAAGTGTTTTTGCGTAGGTTTTAAAACCCCGCCTTCGGACTCTACCGGGGTTCCGCACATTCTGGAGCACTCGGCGCTTTCGGGTTCCAGAAAATACCCGATTAAAGATGTTTTTTCGGAGCTTGTCAAGGGCAGTCTGACTACTTTTCTAAATGCCATGACGTATAGCGACAAGACCATTTATCCTTTTTCAACCCGCAACGAAAAAGAGTACTTTAATCTCATGGACGTTTATCTCGACCTTACTTTAAATCCGTTGCTTGATGAAGATACTTTTTTGCAGGAAGGCTGGCACTATCATTTGACAGCCAAAGATCAGGCCATTGAATACAACGGTATTGTACTCAACGAAATGAAAGGCGTTTATTCTGATCCGGTTCGCAAAATGTGGGAAAAGGTTTGTTTTTATCTGTTGCCCGGTTCAACGTATTCGTACAGCTCCGGCGGGTATCCTGAAAATATTGTAGAGCTCACATATGCCCGGTTTGTTGATTTTCATAAAAAGTTTTATCATCCCGGCAACAGCGCCATTGTCCTTTATGGCAATGCCGACCTGGAAACAGAATTAAAATACATTGATGAAAATTATCTTTCCAGGTTTCAATACAAACCCGCCGAAACCATCATAGAGCATGGCCGCAGGGAAAAAAAACTGCAAAAAATTCACGAAACATATCCGGCAACGGCAAAAGACAGTCCGGTTTACCTGGGTTATGGAATATATACAGGATGTATTGACCGCGTTGAAAAAAACATGGCCTTTGAAATACTCACCAATATTTTATTTAACTCCGAAGCGTCTCCCCTGAAAACCGCCATGTTGAAGGCAAAAATTGGAACCGAAATTGGTTGTATTTACAACGATACGCTGGAAAGTTTTTTATTCATGTATGCCCTCGGCGCATCGGAAGCCAAACAGGACAAATTTATCGAGGTCTACAAAAAGGTTTTGACGGATATTGTAAACAAAGGCATGGATCGCGGTTTATTGCTTTCTGAATTAAACTCGTACGAATTTGGCAAGCGCGAAGAAAACGCCGGAGCCAAGCGCGGAATGGAATACACAATTAATGCGATAAGCTCGCATTTTTACAATCTGGATATTTCAAAGACGCTGGAAACAAACGAAATCATGGAACAACTTCGAAGCAAGGCGCTAAATGAAAAATATTTTGAACATTTAATCAGCGAATATCTTCTCGATGATTCTTCGGCCGTTTTGTACCTGATGACTCCCGACCGCAAAAAAGCTGCGGTAGAAATGAAAAAGGAAAAAGAAGAACTTTTAAAATATAAAAACTCTCTTTCGGACAGGGATATTGAAAAGCTGGTTCAAAAAACCAGTAATTTGCTGCAAAAGCAGGCGGAACCAAATTCAGAAGAAGCACTCAAAACCCTCCCAAAATTAAGCATATCCGACATCAAGCCAAATGTAGAAATATTGCCTTTAAAAATTTCCTCTGTCGAAGAAATACCGTTGTGGATTTCCGAAAATCCGACACAGGAGATTTCCTGTATTTACATGGGGTTTAAAACAGATAATCTGGCGCCGGAATATCTTCCCTATCTGAATTTATTCTCCACAGTTATTACGGAAATCGGAACAAAAACGCGCGATTATATTCAATTGGCCAAGGATATTGCAACCTGGACTGGAGGTTTTGGCTGCGACTTTGATAATTACAGCAATATCCAGGATCCGGCCTTTTATCAGCCGGTTCTTGCTTTTCAGGTAAAAACTTTTGACCGATACCTTAAAGAAACATTTGAAATAGTTACGGATGTTTTTCAAAATACAATTCTCGAAAATCACGACAGGTTAAAAGAAATCATCGAGCGGACTTTTAGTTCAGCCCAGTACAGTATTTCATCGGAGGGCTACCATATTGCGCTTTCCCGGCTTTCCGGTTATCTCAATGAAAAGGGCAAGTACAATGAAATGGTGCAGGGCTATACTTCCTACGAGTGTCTAAAGAATACACACGAGAGACTGGACAAAAATACGGATGAAATTGTGCAAATATTTTCGGAAATGGGCAGACAGATTATCCAGAAAGAAAATGCGATTTTTCACATAACCGCAGAAAGTAAAACAACGGATACAATACAAAAACTGCTTGGCGAATTTGCGCGGGGTCTGCCATCTGAAAAACTTCAAAAAGCAGCGCGTTCTTTGCCGGAGTACAAAAAAAATGAAGCCTTTTCAACATCGGCGGACGTTGTTTTTGCCGGACTGAGCGGAAACCTTCTTGCCGCAGGGCTACCGTATTCCGGAAAACTGGAAGTCGCCAAAAAATTTCTGGACAGGGACTTTCTGTACAATAAAATCAGGGTACAGGGCGGTGCATACGGAAACTTCAGCAAGCTCAACCGGTTTACCGGAGAATTTTCCATGATAAGCTACCGCGATCCAAATGTGAAAAAAACATACGACGCCTACCGTAGCATTCCACAAACCCTGCGCAGCCTTGATATTTCGCAGTACGCCCTGGATCAAATCAAGATTAGCGCTTATTCGGGCTTTGATCCCCTGCTGGGCGCATCGCAAAAAGGATCCAAAGCCAGGAGCGACCATTTTCGCGGTTTGACGCCGGATCATACGCGGCAGGTAATTCAGGAAATTTTAAATACAACCGTAGCGGATCTGCGCGAAATGGCCGATGGATTTGAAAAATACATTGCCAGTTCTGTTGTCAGTATCATTGGCAATGAAAGCAAAATAAAATCCGAAGCCGGAATGTTTTCGCAGATAATCACAATTTAAAAATCAATTCAATGCAGACCGCAGGGAATTGAATGAATTGCCCCCCGAGTGTACCCTGCCATATACGGCATCAAAATATGTAACTGGCGGGTGCCGGGCAACCATGTGCCCGGCAGGGTGGCTGAGCCACCCTACACCGTTTTTTTGCTGTATTTTAGCTGTTCGCTTTTCCCATAGATCATTTTATTTGTTTTTTCTGAAATAAATTTTAAAAAATCATCTTCTCTCAGGGGTTTGCTTAAATGGTATCCCTGGATAATATCGCAAAACATGGCTTGAAGAATCAGCAATTGCTCATTGGTCTCTACGCCCTCGGCAACGGTTTTCATCTTCATGCTGTGCGCCATGGAAATGATGGCCATCACAAGCGACCTGTCGGATTCGTTTGCCACAAGGTTTTCAATAAAAGACATATCAATTTTTACAATGCTGATGGGCAAAGATCGAAGATACGAAAGCGAAGAAAATCCTGTACCAAAATCATCGATGGCAAGTTGTACTCCAAGTGTTTTCAATTTTCTTATGATATCCACAAGATGCCTGGGATTTTCCATAAAGACGCTTTCTGTCATTTCTATTTGCAGGGTATTTTGACATTTCCGGAGAGGTTCCAGCTTTTGACTGAGAAATGGAACAAGGTCCATTTCCTTAAACTGGATCGATGAAAAATTTACGGCAATTTTTAGAGGCGCAATTTCTTTTGATTCCCATTCCAGACATTTTGAAATAGCCTGTGTCAGGATCCAGTCGCCGAGGGGTACGATCAAACCGGTATGTTCGGCCAGAGGAATAAATATTTTGGGGGGCACATTTCCAAGTTCAGGATGATTCCATCGCAAAAGGGCTTCTACGCCAATGATGTGGCGATTGCTTAGATCCAACTGGGGCTGGTAATAAAGTTCGAGATCGTTATTTTCAACGGCCTTTCTCAGCTCAATTTCCATTTTCAGGGTTTGCCTGGATTCCTGCGTCATTTTTTGCATAAAAAAAGCATATGAATTCCAACCTCTGGCTTTGGCTCTGTGCAGGGCGGCGTCGGCATCGCGTAAAATTCCGGAGGCGCTGTCTTCCATTCCCTCATATACTTTTATGCCGATGCTTGTAGAAATGGTAATTTCGTTTTCTCCTATCATGAATTTATCTTTCATCGCAGTCTGAATTTTATGGATAAAATGTGTGAGCTGGGCGACAGTACGGTATTTTTCGGTTAAAATTCCAAATTCATCTCCGGTAAGACGCGCGATGGTATCGCTCGATCCGATTAATTCTGAAATTCTCCGGGCAATGAGGTTGATCAAGATATCGCCTTTGGAATGTCCAAGCGTTTCATTGATGAGTTGAAACCGGTCAACATCAAGAATTAATACGGCAAACGAATTTTCTCGCGAAGCCAAATCTACGGTTATAAGCTTGTTTAGCCGGTCGTAAAAAAGGTCCCTGTTGGGCAATCCGGTCAGAGGGTCATGCAGGGCGTTATATTTTAATTCATCTTCAAATTTTTTCTTGTCGGTGATATCTTCTATCATCACCATGATAAAATTTTTTTCTGGATCCGGAGATTCAACAAGATTGGCGGTAAACACGCAATTGAGTTCCAGGCCGGAGCGTGAAATAAGTACCGTTTCAATTCTAGAAAATTTCTTGTAGTCATTGAGCAAATTTCGGAAAAAATTTTTTATTTTTTGCGATTCATTTTTATGGACACAATGTATAACAAAATTATCTCTTAAAGTGATCGTTAAATATCCTGAAATTTTTGCAAGGGTATCGTTATACTCAATAATTTTTCCGCTAATGTCGAGAATAAGCACGCCAAAACTGGAATTTTGAAAAATGGCGTGATAATATTCCTGGCTGCGAGCCAACTCCTGCTGGACGTGCAGTCGCGTATGCAGTTTGTCCAGTTGATTTTCAACAATATGCAGCCGGTATTTCAAGGTTTTTAAATCTACGGGTTTTACAATGTATTCGTCTGCACCCTGCGTTAATGCTTCTCCAAGAACATTGAGATCTTCATGGCCTGTCATCATCATAATCATGCAGTTTTCGCCGTACAGGTCTCTGATTTTACCGGCCAGTTCGATTCCGTTCATTCCCGGCATTTCCATATCGAGAATTATGAACTCATAGTGAATGGATTGAATTTTTTCCCATGCCGACAATCCATTGTCGCATGTTTCCACTTTATAACTTAAAAATGTTAAAAGTCCTTCGAGATAGGAGAGGCTGACCGGATCATCATCAACAATTAGAACCTGTTTTTCCATTAGAATTTGAGCATTTTCAATTTACGCCTGGTTCCTGTGGTTTTGGAGAATCTTTTAATACTCCTGTCGAGCGCAGCAATGGAAATGCCGGTTCGCCGCCAATGAGAACAAAAATATAGTCATTTTCGTATTCGGTGATTTTATCATTTTCTTTTATTTGAACGGTTTTTTCAGTAATTTCTGTTAACTCGGAATTAAAGATTATTTTTACTTTTCCGCTTTGTTTTGCCTTATCAATTTTTTTTAGATTTCTGTCCTTGATTCTGAAAAAAGTATCTTTCCGATAGGATAAAATAACATCATTACTTTCCGAAAGAACGCAGGCCGCTTCAATGGCAGAGTCACCGCCTCCAACAACAATAATTTTTTTCTTCTGGTAGGCTTCCGGATCAAGCAGTCCATAGGTCACCTTGGAAAGATCTTCTCCCGGAATTCCCAGTTTTCTGGGAGTACCGCGCCGTCCCATACATAATACAACGTTTTTAGCCTTAACAACGTTGGCGCCTGCGGTAACTTCGAAAAATCCATTTTCTGAGACTATACTTTCGACTTTTTCGCCCACATGAAGATTTAGCTGGTATTTTTTTACCATGGAATTCCAAAGCTCGATTAATTCTTCTTTCATGATTTCTTTTTTCTTCAATACACCATATAGCGGAAGGTGAATGGGCTGCGTCATAATCATTTTTTGTTTGGGGTAGTTTGCTACTGTTCCCCCGATATGGCGTTGTTCGAGGGTTATATAATTTAGTTTGTGTTCATGTGCAGAGAGGGTCGCCGAAAGACCGGAGGGACCAAGGCCAATGATGGCTACATCAAATATGCCGGGCTCTGGTGTCTGGGGGGGATGGATTCTTTTTGCAATGGCCTTTATGACTTTTTCACCCTGCTCTACGGCATTTCTTACAAGAGGAACACCGCTGAGTTCGCCGGCAATAAAAATTCCGGGCATGACGGATTCATTTTCCACCGAAAGAACGGGCATGTTGGGATCTTCGGCCAATTCGCCCAGAGAAACCGTCAGGGCGCCTGTTGGGCATTGAATCTCACACTGGGCATGTCCTACGCACTTGGCCGGATTCACCAGCAGCAAACGCCCTTCAACAATACCGAGAGGCGAGTCGGAGCCATGGGTTTCGGGGCAGGCGCGAATACATGACCCGCATAAAATGCAGATATTGTGATCAATGTGCGGATGCCGTGTTAAAGGCTTGATTTTATGGTCGAGCGCCGATTTGTAATCTTCACGCGATTTTCCGGTGCTTTTGCCAAAATTATAGAGAAAAAAAGAAACCAGAACCAGCGCAAAAAAAACTATCAATAGCCATGCCATAATTCAATTTTTTTTAAATAGATGAGCCATAAAGCAAAATTTTTCTCAAGATGTCTCGACGTTGGAATTGCTAATACTAAAAAAGACGGTCGAATGTAAAAAAACCCGGGCAGGAACTCGAAATTCAATCTGAATGATTTAAATTAGCGTGCTTTTGGGGCGCGAAGCACCCCAAAAGCACGCTTTTTATTAGATTCTGACATTAATATCGAAGTCCTTGTCCAGGCTCGAATGTACAATTTTTTTACTAAAGTGAAAAAAAACTGTCTTTTTCGGGATATCTATTTATGAAATGCAAAAAACAATTAAGATTTTACAGAATTCCCATTGCCAGTTTGTGGGAAGTTCATCTGGAAGCAGAACTCTGGAACAGGGTTCGAAATGCGGCAAAGGATCGGGGTTGTAGTTACTCGTGGATTACACGGTATTGCGTATTCCGGTTAGCCAGGAAAAAGAACTTAAGAATGCTTAAAGCTATGAAAATCCATAGCTACATGGTCAAAACACAACAAAAGTCCATGCAGAAATACCACCGCCATATAATATGCCTCTATGGAGACGATGAAAAACTTATCCGCCTGGCCGCCATGCAGCTGGGTGTCACCGTTTCGCATTTAATTCGTTTGGCGCTATATTGGTTTTTGCCCAAAGTGGAAAGTTTTTCTGTAAAATGGCACGAAATATACTACCATGGAACCAAAATATGTCGCTTTTTATCACCTGCTCGCAATAACATATTAAAGATGCCGTTTTACGATAAGATTTTTTACGAAAAATGGTCGCAAGATCAATGGTGGAAAAGACCACGGGTTACCATCCCGATACCATATTCGCCAATAATAAATCAGACCCTTGAAGATATCCAGGAGATGAATAAAGCCTCAGAATATGTGTAATCCATTTATGGCTCGCCTGCAAAAAACCCATTGCTATCTTTTTTGCAGGCGTAATGTATAAACCATATCAAAACATTTTGTTTGTGTCGCGATTCCTTTTTACAGGTGCGGTATTTACCTTCTTATTTTTTGGAAGACCCGGAAATCACCCATGCTCCGGCGGCAATGCTGATGTCTTTTAAAAAAGCAATCATTTCTACCATTTTCATGTGCTCATCTGCAGCCCTGATGAAGCCAACCATGTGAAGACTAAATGCAAAAATAAAGATCATCACACCCAGCAAAAACGCCGAAAGACTGACCAGTTGTCCTGAAATAATGGCCAGAGCGCCGGCTATCAGGCATGCCCCGGTTACATAAACCCATACAATCCCTCCGGGAAGGGGAACCATACCGGCCATCCCGCTGGCATTCATAAAGTGAGAAACCCCGAAAAAAATCATGGGCAAAGCAAACAAAATTTGTGCGATTCTTCCTGTTAATATATTCATAATAAACTCCTTTGATAATAATTTTCATGGGTATTGATCAGTTCCTGGTAAATGGTTTTTGACCTCCGCGGGGGAAAGAACCTGTCGAACCAGAACAATACTCATCTAATTCTGGAGCATTTTAAAATATTGCTCATTGCTGCAAAGTATTTTATCACAATCATGTGCAGGGGGCAGCGAAGGCTCTCTGGCCGCAGCGCGGGGGTTGCTAACCCCCGTTAGA
>JAOUFE010000031.1 GCA_029858425.1 Spirochaetia bacterium
TCTAATTCTGGAGCATTTTAAAATATTGCTCATTGCTGCAAAGTATTTTATCACAATCATGTTATCACAATCATGTGCAGGGGGCAGCGAAGGCTCTCTGGCCGCAGCGCGGGGGTTGCTAACCCCCGTTAGATGCAGGGTTTATTTTTTTTCGTGAGCTTCTTCGGCCTCATTTCCTTCATGGTGCGTATGCTTGCCGATGTGCTCCAGAGCGCCTTCCTTGATGGCCTTGTTCATGTACTGCGGAGCGTCAAACTTATGAACGACCTCGCCGCCCTTTTTGCCGGTAATCATGGCCATGGGCATCATTACAAGACTGAGAATGAGCATAACAATCATAAACAAAAACCGGCGCTGTCCTTTAAAAAGAAAAATAAAATACGACAGACCTGTTGTTATATATGCGAGCATGGCAAACACTTCTGCAAGTTCTTCGTGGGCTTTGATGGGTTTTTCATCCATATATTTTTCAAGAACTTCATGGCCAGACTCGCCGGTAACTACCGCAAGAATTGTAAATAATGCCATAATCGTCAACGGGATTACAACCATGGTCCATACCTGGTTTGCCGAAGCCTCGTTTTTCCTATACTGCATCATGGCCCATACGATCAACATGGGGGCTATAAAAGATACTGCAAGCGGAAAGTGAACAAAAATTGGGTGCAATGTTGGATTCATTAAAATCTCCTCTGATTAGAATATGGTTTCATTTTGAAGGGTAAATAAACTGTCCACCTGAAAACCCTGATTTTTTAATGGCAAAGCATACAAACGAGTATGGATTTAAAATTCAACCCATTTCAAAGGGATTTGGCGTATTTTACAAGCGAAGCACGCTTATTTTCCTGTCGATGGGGTTAATTTTACAGTTCCAGTCCAGGCTCAAACGTGTTTTTGTATGAACTCACCATTTATCCAGAGGTTGCCTGTTGATCCGTTGCCTGCGGATCCGATGAAAGAAACAAGGCGCGGCCTTCATCAATATTGGCTACAAAGTTAAAATAGGTATTTAGATTGGTTAAATTAAACAATTCCTGAATAAATTCGTTCGCCCGGGTAATGATTAATCTGCCCTTATTGTCTTTAATTGTTTTCTCGAGCGAAAGAAGCATGGCAATGCCCTTGCTGTCCAGATACTGCAAATTGCTTATGTCTACAATTACGTTATAATTTTCATCGTCAAACAGCTTTTTAAGCTTTCCGGAGATTTCAGTACTGTTGGCCAATGTAATACGTCCGCTCAAATATATTATTTTTACGTTATACGCACCTAACTTTTCGTACTCTGCCTTTATTTGTACCAACGAATTTAAACTCATAACTCAATATTTGGAAACCTGGAAGCATTTATTTCCCAAAATCAGGTTATATGGGTCAAACAATGAAATGCTTTGCGGGTTCTTCCCCTGGTTCCCAATCAAATTAACGGGACAAATTGAATAATCATTTTTTAACCCGATTTTTAATGCTCCCAAACTCGCGCAGGTAAATGGAAAAAATATTTTCCTTTCTCCGGAATTTTTATCCGGAAAGGGCGAAATATTATAGTTTTATCGTCGTTTACAGTTAAATCAAATTGGCGCGAGCTTTTTACCTGCGCGAGTTTGGGAGCATTCGATTTTTTTATGCGCAGCAGATCAGGAGCTTGGGCATGAACCTCAATAATCAGATCAAAATGCATTAAAATGCGCGTTTATGCCCGGAATCATACATAATCCGCGATTACAAGTCCACATTGTTCCCCATCATAAAATTCTTTCCAGCCTCTGAATTTATCCATTTATTTTCATCGCCATAATAAACATATCTCTGGTACAACGCAAGAAAAATAAAATGTACGGCAGCGTTGCGAAATCGCTCTCTGCCAAGGGGAAAATATGCATAGCCTGTATAAGAGACATTTTGTTTTTTATCAAAAATACCATAATAAACTGTACCGGCCGGCTTTTCCTTCGTCCCCCCGCTGGGTCCGGCGATGCCCGTAATGGAAATGGCGATGTCCGAACCTAATTTCCGGCATCCACCGGCCGCCATTTCCCGCGCAGTTTCACGACTCACCGCACCCCAGGTTTCCAGGGTAATTTCTTTAACGCCAATCATTCTGGTTTTGATGCTGTTGTCGTAGCTCACTACGCTGCCGAGGAAAATATCCGAAACGCCCGGAATATCCGTAAGAAGTTTTGCCGCGAATCCTCCCGTACAGCTTTCGACGGTTCCAAATGTAAGTTTGTTTTTCTTGAGATAATCAATCCAGGCCAGTATTGGGTTTTCAAGAATATAGGGCGAAAATTTTTTTTTGATTTTACTGGAAATTTTCAGAAAGTTCTCTTTATTTTCAGGGGCGGTTTTTATAAAAAGTTGATTTCCCCAGGGAAGCGAATGGTTACCGACAGTAATTTCTTCTGGAAATTTTATAGATTCATATATCATGCCCTCAATAACCCCCCATATGTTAAATTTTGCCGATAAAAAATGACTTTTGAGATTTTCCCTGATTTTTTTTTCGGCATATGGCCAGATTCCGCGAATTTCCAGCGGGAAGCCGGGTAGGGAAATAATCCTGTATTCCGGAATAAAAATACCTGGAGCAAGTCCGGCCGGATTGGGCAACGCTGTTGCGTTTTCCGGTATTCGGCACTGACGGTACAATCTTTGTTCAAATGATGCCTGCATAAATTCTGATCCGGAAGTTTTATACCTTTCAATTACCTTCCTGACCCGCACCATGGATTTTTTTGAAAATACGGCATTTACCTCCATGAGTTTGCAAAGAATATCTACGGTTAAATCATCATCGGTAGGGCCAAGTCCGCCGGTCGTAATAATCAAGTCGCCTGTTTTTACCCATTCTTTCAGGACGCCGGTTATGCTTTTTTTGTCATCCGGTATTACCCGAATTTCTTTTAAGGGAATTCCGGATTGGAATAATTGGGAAGAAATAAACTGGCTGTTGGTGTCGGCGATGAATCCATTGATTACCTCGGAACCGATGATCAAAAGGCGCGCATGCGTTTCATTTAAATGTGGCATTTAGTTCTTCTTGAGCTTTCCGGCTGTTTTGAAGAATACTTTCGTGCAAACTTTCTCCGTGAGAATCCATGGTGACAATGCACTGGAAATCCTTTACGTCAATAATCCAGAATGCTTCGGGCGTTCCAAATTCCTTTTTTAAAAGACCATGCACCTCAACAACTTTTGCGGCTATAAAAGTGGCGGCTCCGCCAATGGCGTGAAGATAAACCGCGCCAAACTCTTCGCAGGCCTTGAGAGTTTTTGCTCCCATGCCTCCTTTGCCAATAACGCCCCGAATTCCAAGCAGTTTAATAACATCATATTCATAGGGTTCTTCGCGAATGGACGTGGTTGGTCCGGCAGCCGTAAAGCGGTATTTCCCGTTTTCATCTTTCGCAACAACCGGTCCGCAATGATATAAAATACCGCCCGACAAATGTTTTTCAAGTTGATCCAGGACATCTTTTTCCTGCTGCGAAGGATGATTTAACACAAAAGTATCTTTTAGATATTTATGCGCCACATCCCTGCCGGTCACAATGGTTCCGGTAATGGAAACCATGTCGCCGTTTTTTAACGACCGAATTGTCTTTTCATCAATGTTGGGGGGATTCAAGTGAATGATTTCTTTCATAATATGACCTACGATATTTCAAATTTATTGTCGTGAATTTTTAGAGATTTTCTGCGGGTTGCCCAGCACATGTACGAAATACTCACAAAAAAACTGGCCGGAATTCGGTGCATTTTGGCAATTTTTACGCCAATTAATGTCGTCAAACCGCCAAAACCCATGGGACCAATTCCAAGTTTATTGCCTTTTTCAAGAAGTTCTTCTTCCATTTGAGCCAACAGGAGATCAGGACTTTTATCGTTTAAATCGCGAAAGATTTGCTCCTTGGCAAGCAACGCCCCTGTAACCCGGTCGCCGCCAATACCAATTCCAAGAACACCCGGTGCGCATCCTTTTCCCTGCGCCTGTACTATCGCATCTAGAATAACTTTTTTTACGCCATTTACATCGCGTCCGGCATTCAGGGCGGTATGGGGAAGCGCATATTGCGCTCCCACATTTTCACACCCGCCTCCCTTTAACATGATTTTAATTTCAAGTTCATCGTGATCGGTTTCGTCAAAGAAAAAAACCGGCAACCCAATTCCCGTATTATCGCCGGGATTTTCACCGGTGATACTGTCCATGGAATTGGGGCGCAAATAGCCTTTTTCGGTTGCCTTTTGAACCGCATCGGTTAATTCTCTTCTTAACACAAGAGTACTTTCTTTGCCAGGGTAATGGATATGAAAAATAACCGTTCCCGTGTCCTGGCAAATGGGAGTTTCCCTGGTACAGGCCATTTCAATATTTTCCAGGATTATACCCAGAGCCTGTTGCGCGCGGGAACCCTCCTCTTCCCTGGATTTTTGTTTTTCAATAATTTTTCTGACATCTGGCGGCAGGTTTGTAGACGCTTCTTTTATGAATTCAACAAAAAGATCCACTCGATTTCCTGGCATGATTCCGTTTATTTTGTCTTTACTGTTCATTTTTACTTCCGGACTTGCAGTCGTTGATTTTTCACAGCTTTTTTATTACATTCGCTATGACAATTATTTTTATATACGGA
Source organism: Spirochaetia bacterium (assembly GCA_029858425.1). Lineage (GTDB taxonomy): Bacteria > Spirochaetota > Leptospiria > Turneriellales > JAOUFE01 > JAOUFE01. The sequence continues at coordinate 4,641 of JAOUFE010000031.1, forward strand.
TTTCAGGCCGGCTTAGGGAGCATAGGGACTGCGCTAATTTTAATCATTCTGATCTCCCCTGACGCGAACGCGGTTTCGCGTCACCCCTCTGATTTTTTCCTGTTTGTCCAGGAGTTAGTCCAAAAGAGCAATGCCTGCTTTAACAATAAATGTGTCGATATTTCGATGCCACTTTACTTCAGCCTTAAGCGGACTGAGTTTGCCCAATTGCACCAGCCATTTTGCTCCATCGTTAATAACATTCAAGTCGGCGTCTTTAAGAACAAAAACAAGAGTGGCGCCTTTGTGGGACTCATTTTCAATCAACGCAATAAATTGTGTTTTCATTTCAGGATTGGCGCGGTTAAAATCTGCATACCTTTGCACGTCAGTATCGATAAGCGCAATTTCAAGCGGTTCCGGATAAAACCTTATATGTTTTCGAATTTGGTCATCACTCATAACTACCTCCCTAATCTAACAATATCTCTCAAAATCTCAAATTATACTGGAAAATGTTGAAAATCATTTTCTTGTACAAATAATATAGCATTATTTTTTTTAACGGGCAATTTATAAAGTAACTGAAAAGAACTGAAAAAAGCTTGATCGTTTCAATCAATTTTAGTGACCTCCCGCCAGATACTTATTATTATATCAACAGGAGTTTGGGCAGGAATTCCAAATTCAGTCAGAATGATTTAAATTAGCATATTTTTAGGGCGGTTCGCGTCCCGAAAATGTGTATTTTATCAGATTCTCACATGAATATCGATGTTCTTGCCGAGGCAAAACAGGCATCATGTTTACTATAAAATTTAAAAAAAAAAGCTATTTCAGGCATTATTTTTGGTTTGCCCTTTGCCTTTTATCTTGTTTTGCAGCAAACAATTGCAAAGAACCGGTCGCTAAAAAGTTTAACCATTCCAGTACCTTGTTCCCTTTGCACGGCGCTCACATGGGAATTAATTGCCGGGAATGTCACAAAGATGGCTCGATAACATCATTGCCTGTGGATTGCCAGAGCTGCCATCCAATGACTCCAAATCATACACTAAATCTGGGCGACTGCGATATGTGCCACACCACGACGACATTTTCTGCGCCATATTTTAATCACAACCGTGCTGGAGTTTCCGTGAGAGGGGTTCACATTGCCATGGTTATCAAAGACTGCCAGAAGTGTCATTTAGCAGGTACATATAGTGGAATAAACTTTACTTGTAGTCGTTGTCACAGCCCTCCATCATATGACGGCGTTGTGCACAAGTTACCGCCGGAAAATTGTGAAAAATGCCATTCACAGACCCGGTTTAAACCTGGCAGATTTGATGAACATAGCGCCTACCAGACAAAACTTCAAGGTCGTCATGCAGGTTTGGAATGTTCAAGTTGCCATCCGGGTACATTTAGCAATTGGAAAAATATTGATTACCGCGACGGCATGACCTATGGCAGCTGCGCAAATTGTCATACCAGAAATTACCGCTCTAACGAGCACCATCACGGACTTCCCGCAGACGCCAACTGCGGTTCCTGTCATGGTTACAGCAGCTTTCATGGAAATTAGGAGAGAAAATGAAAAAAAATTTATTTATTACATTTTTTTTTGTGATTTCTTCATCAATAAGGGCAACAGATTTTAGCTTGCTGCAAATTCTGCAGTTTTCCAATTACAGCGATCTGAGTTCCTCGAATGTGACCGGAGTTTCCATTGTAGACTTTCGTTCTGTGTATGTTGCGGGATATTATTTTCTGGATGCGCGTTTGCAAAATATGGGCACAGACCAGTGGGCGCTTCGCGGTCTCTTTGACATGCGAGCCGTTTTTCAAACCAACAGGTATATACCTGATATTCGATATGTTTATGCTGAGAACAAAAAGCCGGTCGGGGATCACTGGTTATTTTCAGCAGGGCGTATAAACCCGTCCAGTATGATCCCGGTTCAGAGGCTTGACGGCGCCAATGTTGCATATACTCCAAACAAGGATCAAGGCTGGAAGTTTGGGCTGGTTGGAGGCATGGTTCCGGTAGAGACTTCCGGTTACAGAAATTATTATTACGCGCCATATCGGGCGGGAGCTTATGCAGAATATAATAATAAACAGGCGGACTATCTGAAGGTTCAGTACAATCTTGGGCTTGGAGCTGGAGTCGGAGCCGATATTTTTCATCAAGCCGAGTTTCAGGGGGCTAAAAAATATTCCCTGTTTGAACGCGACTCCTTTATTCGCGGAGGAATATTATTTACTTATCCATACAAAACTTTTGATTACGCCTACGCTGAAAACTCTCTGTTCTCAAGCTCCAAAGTTTCGCATACTCTGGGTTATTTAAAAAGCGAAACGCTGTTTTTATGGCAAAACAATTATGTTAAAGAAGATTTTCAGCAGGCCTATTATCGTCTTTCGCTCACGTCAGCAGAGGATACATGGTTGATAAATTTCCGCGGCGGTTACACGTATTCGATGCAAAAAAACGGGTATATAGTCCAGGCGCAGTTTATGAGGCGCAAATTGTTTGACAAACTTAATGGTTTCGCAGGGGTTGACGCTATCGTGCAGCAAAAAGGAGTATATGACCAGATTTCGCCCAGAATCAATGCGGGATTGACTCTTTTTAAATATGTTAATTTCAACGTGTTTCTGGGTTATGAGTATTATAAATACCGCGCTTTTCTTACAAATGCAATTTTATATGGATTTAATGTTCAGGGAGAATTTGCCGGGAATTTCAGCTATGAAGGAGGCGCCGAGATTAGAACCCTTATCGCGAGCAATACAGAAATTTATGCCAATGTCAGTTTGATTCATTTGTTTAATACTCATCTTGGCAAAACCGATGAAGACAACGGAATTAAACCTTTTTCTGAAAAAAATAATGACAAAGCCAATGGGTTGGAATCCGATAATACTCCCGAAGGAGAAACGCCATGAAAGGAAAAAGTGTAATCCTGGTGCTGATCATTACCATTCTTGCTTTTTATGCAGCAGGAATTGTTTATAAATTTGATTATTTAAAATTCTGGCCCAGAGTATTTTTGGGCATTGCCGGTCTTTTTTTTATGACAATTATGCATATTTATTCATTACGAAAAAGAAATCAAAAATTTATCTTATTTAAAATTTTTCCTTTCAAGCTACCGGTTTTTCTGAACATACACATATTCCTGGCAACGTTCGGGGTTTCTTTGATCATTGTTCACGCTTTCGGATCGTACGACAGCATGATTGCCTGGATTTCTTTTTTTTCCATGTTCATGGTCTGGCAGAGCGGTTTTGTCGGGAGATATATTTTTGTTAAAATACCAAAAAACAGTACTGGTCTGACCCTAGAAAAAAATAGTGTAGTAGAAGAGTTGGAGTCCGCCAATGTTGAGTTTATCCGGTTAATGAAGGATAACCATGATGACAAGGCATTTCAGGAGTTTTTGATTCAATACCTGTCGGGATATGGAAAGAGTTTGCATCTGTTGCATACGCGGGACGAGTCCAGTATAATGAGAATTTATTTTAATCTGAAAAAAATAATCAAGGCCTGGACGTTATATAAAAGCAATCTGGCAGTTTTTAAGAAAAATGCCATGGAATGGATTGAGAAAAATGCTTCAATGGAGAAAAAATTATATGAAGAGCACGTAAATCAATATAAGGATAAAATGAATGCGATTCTTTTATTGCATTTTCAAATTGAATTTTTTGATGTTCTCAAATCTCTGTTTAAAAACTGGCATGATATTCATGTGCCATTGACCTATCTTTTTTATACGACCGCCATATTGCATGTTATTGTAATCGTGCTTTTTTCGTCCTATGCAAAGTAATTATTATGTTAAATAAAAAATCATGGAAAATTGTTTTATTTCTTGTTATTCCGGTTCTTGTCGCGGGCATATCTTTTTTTTATAATTTTGCGGGTTATTTATTTTCGCCCGGACCACTAACACTTGCTCATAAGGAGTTTGATAACTCGTGCTTTAAATGCCATATGCCTCTTGTTTCTGTCAGCGCATCATGTCTGTCATGCCACAAAGCAACCGGTAAAAGTCTTGAAAATAAGGAGGGTTTTCACGGGAGTATGGTAGCCGATGATGTGAAAAAGTGCCTTCAATGTCACAGCGATCACACAGGTCCAGACACGTTAATCGTAAAAGACACGAGGACTGACCAGCAATTTCAAAAGGATATTGCCGGTATTCGGGAAAAAAACTTTCTGACACCCGATCAAAATGGCGATAAGGTTAAAATCGAGTATAATCAGTTATGGGGAAAAGCTGCCGGAAATTTAAGCTGGGATAACCGGTTAAAACTCATCCAGGAAGATTTTGAACACAAACTTACAGGATATCCTCTGACAGGAGGGCACAGCAAAGTAAAATGCGAAGAATGCCACAAGAACATTAAAGACTTCAAGGTAACTCCCAAAGAAGGATTAATGCCCTCTTTCTCGATGGAAAAAATTATCAGCAAGGGTTTTTGTTATTCTTGTCATAAAAAAGATGACGACGGCAAGAAAGGACATCAGGGAAAATACGGAAAAAATTGCGCCAGTTGCCATACGATTGGAGGAACCAATGCAGGCTGGAAAGCTTTACTTCCCAAAATCAAGGATTTTCATGAAGACCCAAAATATGAGCTAAAAGGCCATCACAAGAAAACAGCCTGTCGCAAATGCCATGAATCCATTCCTTTTAAACAGCCGCCGGAAAAAACGACGTGTGTATTTTGCCACGAAAATCTGGACAAAAAGTACCATGAACAAACCGTAGGCAAAAAGTGCGAAGATTGCCACTCTCCGGAATCTTTTAGAAAATCTACTTTTGATCATCAAAAAACAAATTTTCCTTTAAAGGGTGGCCATAAAAAAGCCAGATGTCAAAAGTGCCATCTGGAATGGGATGAAAGCAAGGGTAAAAAGAAAGTATACAAAAACCTGAAAAATGTAGCATGTTTTGATTGTCATGCCAGAGATGATATTCATCATGGTACATTCCAGAAAGAATGCGGTAAATGTCATAAGGAAACCTACTGGGGAGACGTTACACAACGTTAAAACCAGGGTAGCGTTTTTTATTTTTTTTGTGCAGGAATTTATGTCCTAAATGCTTCGAATAAACAGCAAACATGCCATAAAGTTGGGCGGAATTACGGTATTGTTAATACCTCATTCACAAAAGCATGTCTATAGATTTAGAGTCAATATGCAGTGGTTATATTTTACGGTTATATTTTTATTTTCATTTTGCATTCTTTCTGCTATAACTCTTTTCTGGTATAATAAAACTGAAATGCAGAAAAAAAATCGTGAAAATGAAATGTCTGTCTGGAATAATCACAAGTGGATAATCTTGAACGAAGAGACAAAAATAGACAGGCAAATCAAATATTTTACAAACTATGGAAATAATCTTTATTATCAGATATGGGATAAACCTTACGATGATACCGTAGGCGATGTTGAAAGCGCTGGCATGGATTCGCAAAAATTTTTAAAATTTATGCAGCCACTGGATAATGTACTGGAATTTATTATTGTTCGGGAAGAAAATTATAAAAATCTTCCGCTTGGCTGGCCCATAGAACAGGGTACGATTACATCTGAATTTGGCGACAGAATATCTCCTTTTGGATTTACCACGGATTTTCATACAGGTACGGATTTTGCAAATGCCATTGGCACTCCAATAAAGGCGACTGCCGATGGAGAAATCATTTTTGCCGGGGGAAGCAATACCGGTTACGGGAATTATGTAAAAATTTTACATGCACATGGTTTTATTACCTTGTATGGTCACCTCAGTAAAATATTGGTACAGGAAAAGCAATATATTAAACGAGGCGATGTTGTGGCTTTGCTTGGAAGATCAGGTTCTGCGACCGGTCCCCATGTTCATTATGAAGTTCGTCAGGCCGAAACAGACAGCAATAACTCATCTTATGAGCTTTTTTTAAATCCTCTGCCTTTTTTTAAGGAAAAGTGGAATTAAGGAAGTTTACCAGGGATTAGCCAAATATATTCCATTCAATTCAAGACCCGACTAAATGGTTCCTTCTGGCCATTTAATATGTAGAAAAAAGTCTGGAAACAGATTCCGTTATCGGGGGATTTTCTCCGTTAAACGTTTTTAAAATGCAATCCGTATAATCGTTAATACCATTTTTGTTCTCATCCGTGAAGTTTGAATAACTCTCAAAGTCACACGCAATAACCATGACTTTCCAATCCCATTGCGGCTGATCTTTCAAGTCAGGGGACGTATTTTCAGGAGTGATCTCGCAATTGGAATAAGATTGCGAATTATTTGCATTCAGAGTACATTCATATATTGAACCAAGATTTAAATAAGGCGAAATTTCGGCGTGTCTGAAATCAAAGGTATTGTTCTTTAAACCAATGATTACCGGAAAACCACGGGAGTTATGAGGAGTAAGCCATAAGATATAACTGGTCCCACGCGAAACAAAGGCCGAATAGTCTTCCCATGAGAACTCGGGGTAAGAGCCTGTGCCCCGGATATTATTGGGCGGTCCGGTAAGCAAAAGCGGTTGATTCCATGTCAGATCCAGCGTTGTGCTTGCGGTCAGTAACAAAGGGATCCTCCATGAAGCATAAGCCCTGTTGAGTTCCGAAAATATGTATCCACTTGAATCAATATTAATTCCTGAAATTAACGCTCCATATTTACCTGAATTCTTGAAGACTGTTAGAGAATAATCTCTGACTTCCGGGGCCAAGAAAATACTCGCCTCCCAACCATCCTTTTGCGTATTGCTGTCGCCGTAGATTATAAATGATCCGGAAGCTCCGGACTTGTTGATTAATTTTCCGTTTATCCCCGCACTGTTATTTCCTGTAAAATCTGTGATAAAATAATTATCCGGTGACTGCGAAACTGCATTGAAATTTGGGTTTGCGGAGGTCACATCGGAATCAAATGCCTGAATATTTACTTTGTACGATTTCTGATCCACAAGGGGGAAAGGAAGGGCATAAAAATTCCTGTTGACCAGCCGGTAGGGATCGGCATAATTATTTAGAAGATGATCCGTGCTTTCCACCAGAATCTCATAACTGCCGGCGCCTGCAACAGGCGACCACTGAAAAACCGGAGATTCATTTTTTTCTGCGAAGGCTCCCGAAGGATTTGTCAGATAAATCATGGATGACAAAGGAGCAACCGTTGAAATGGCATCTTTATAAACCTGAATTTTTCCGGAAACATAATTTTGATAAAAAAATACATAATCGCCTGTTGAAACTCCATTTGTCGAATCAAAACCGGTGGATAACTGCATGTCGCCGCTCTGTCGGTCATAGCTGGACGCATTGTTATTAAAAGCATTTCCACAGCCGCCGTCGTCCAGCAATTCGATTGTTTGATAATCCGGCAATATCACATAAACAGGAGAAATATGGTTTTTATTTCCTGTAAATCTATCCGCTTCCATGCGCATATAAATTCCGCCGCATTTTCCTCCGCCTGGCTGATTCCAGGATGCCGAGCTGAACATATAGGCATTAAAGGCGCCGAACCGACTGTCCGCAGAGGTATCTTCCAGTTCCAGGGAAATATTGTCGTTTGTACTTCCCCATGGTCCATAAAGACGCGATTGATAATCGCTGCCAATATCGGGGAGCCCATTGGAGTTCACATCAAGGAAAGCCCGTATAAAATATTGTCCCTGCGGCACCCTGAAAGAATATTCTTTTTTATCAGGGCTAAAATAAATTTCTTTTTTTATTTCAGGGTAAACAATTTGATCCCGGTCAACATAAAACCATACGTGCAGCCGCGCAGGATTGTTCTTGTCAAAAAGAATGTTGTCTGGAAATAAAAGGGAAATCTGAAGCGTGGTTAGATTACCGCACACAATCTGGATGTTGGAAATATTGTTTTGGACTTTTCCCCCGCGGGCATTGAGAACATAACATTCTTGTCCATACGGCTGATCCTTTACTGATACAAGGTAGCTGCCATTGGCCGGAATAAATTCGTTGAACGAGAATGTAGACTCATGAGCGCCGATGCGCATACTTTCGCCCGTAGAGGTTTCAATCGTAAATCCGGACTTTTGTCCCTGAATATATCCGGAAAGTAAAAATACACTATATGCGCAAACAATTTGAATATCGCTTTGGTCTGAAACGAGAATACCCTTTCTATTATAGATCGCACAATTTTGATTCGGCGATTCTGGCTGGTGCTTCACGGTTACTTCATAGGGAGTGTTTTCAGGTAACGCCGCGCTCAATTGAAATTTGCCGTTAGAATTAATCTGGATTGGGATATACTGGTTTAATTGAATGGAAAGTCCTGATCCAGCCAGTCCGGAAACCTGACCATTTAAAGCAAAATATTTTATGTAATCACAGACAATGTTCCATGTAATATTTTGACCGTCAGAATTGGCAGGTACAAAGGAACATTTTTTACCTGCGGGCTGATTGCTAATTTGTGAAGCGTTTGAAACTTCGGCTATAAAATCTGTTCCGGACAAAGTAACTTTACCGTCATTTGAAATATCTATGGGTTGTCCCGTTGCAGAAACCGCAGTTATTTTTTCCCCTGGATTTAAACCGGTTACGGTGATATTGGTTGCACTTGTCGACGATTCAATTTTATTTGTAACAATCTGATCATTTCTCTGGCAAGATAAAACAATGGTTATTAAAAAAATAAATGGGGATAATACTTTCATAAAATAATGTATAAATGATTTTCTGAATAATCCAACGATATTCATTTACAATTAAAAATTTTATTCTACGGCAACAAATCAAGACAAATCATTAAAATAAAACAGGCGGGCAATAAAAAAAATCCCGTGGGGAGTTATGCATCTGAAATTCAAAATCAACTCTATCAATGGGAAAATAAGCGGTTTTTCGCGCTTTGCATCCAAAGCTGAGCGAATTTAAATCGCTTTGACTGAATTCGAGTTCATGCCCGGCATCTGACTTGAGCCTGGGCTGGAACTCAACAATCAACCCCACCTGAGTTTCCAGAGCTCCCAAGACTCGTATCGCATAGACTCGTATCGCATTTAACTTGACATTTGATCCAATTTAATATAGCATACATTATATGGAAAATGAAATGAGTATTTTAATTAAAGAATTAAAAATATGTAGCGCATCCAAATTTCATCAAACGTTTATCGTATATTTTGTTGTTGTGGCGTGCTCATTAATTTTGGGAAATTGTTCTCCTTCATGTATGGATGGAAAAGGGGACAAATCCATAAAAATCACCTGGGATTCAAGTCGCTCCTATGACGTTAGTACCGTATCTGGCGGAGGTCATAAAGTTTATTACAATTCGACATCCAGTATATCGAAAACAAATTCAGCAATTGTAGATATTCCTGCATCGACTTCAGGGGTTTCCGGGACTATCAGCAAACTTCACGGCGGCTGTACTTATTATATTCGGGTTGGCGCATACAGCAATCTTAATCCAGCGGGCAGCAATCTGTCCGCTGAAAGATCCATAAAGATACCTTGAAAGGAGTACGTTATGAAAACACAAAGTATTAAAAACACATCGCTTTGCAAGATTATTTTTGCTTTATTTTTTTCTGTTACTCTCATTTGGGGAAAACCCGTGTCCATAAACCAAAGCGGGATCTTTAACAAGAAATTTGCTCCTGGAGAAGTATTAATCCAGTATAAAAAAAATGTTGGCCAATCTTATGCCGACGCCCTGACTCAACTTCGGGGAAATACATTGAAGCGTACTTTATCGCATACGCCGCAAAACACGGGGCCAATTCAACTGGCTACTGTCCGACAGGGAATAACCGTCGAAGAGGCCATTGCCGAATACGCGCAAAATGCAAATGTGGAATATGCCCAGCCAAACTATATTTATCACGCCGCCTCGGCTCCAAATGATGCCAAGTATGGGCAACTCTGGGGATTGAAAAATACAGGGCAGACATTAACTGATCCGGGCATATGGTATACCACGAACAATCCCGGGACAAGCGGAAAAGATATCAATATAGAATCCGCCTGGGGCGTTATTTCGGATTGCAGTTCGGTTGTGGTTGCCGTCGTTGATACGGGAATTAATTATACCCAGGAAGACCTCGCGGCCAATATGGCAACAGGTTCCTATAGCTGCCCTGTTGGTACCGGAACTTATGGGTGTGATTTTGTTGGCGTTGGAACCAATAACCCAATGGATTTGGCAGGTCATGGAACGCATGTTGCCGGTACTATTGGCGCAAGAGGCAATAACAGCCTGGGATCAACCGGTATATGTCAAACTGCAAAGCTTCTTGCGGTGCGGGTGCTGGATGCTACCGGGTCGGGCTATACATCGGACATTGTTGAGGGCGTGAATTTTGCAGCGGGAACCGCCACAGGTCAGGGAAAGGCAAAAATTATTAATATGTCTCTTGGTGGAGGAGGTTATGATGCTCTTTTTGAAAGCGCCATTGTCAGCGCACAAAGCAATGACGTTGTCGTGGTAGTTGCTGCCGGCAATTCAGCTCTGGATCACTCTGTTCCTTCTAATGCAAGCTATCCATGCGATTATCCCGATTCCAATATTATCTGTGTGGCCGCCGCTGACCAAAAATACCAGATGGCAAGTTTTTCAGATTACGATGCCAACAGCAATGTCGATGCGCGAAATGTAGATGTGGGCGCCCCTGGAACCAATATTTACAGTACATATTTTGGCACAAGTACGGATATCATAACCACAACTACTCCACCATATGACGATTTTACCGGATGGACCTATGGAACTGCGGGCTGGGCATATAATAATACATGTTTTACTTCCAGTGGCGTCGGTGTCGCTTCATTGCTAACCCAGCAATTTTGCGGTATTGTCAGCGGCGGAACGTCTCCTTTCGTCCCGGCAAATAGTCTGGATAGTCGGGTTTATAAAAATTTTAATCTCTCCGCAGTATATTCGGCAGTAATAGCCAGTTTTTATGCATGGATTGATTTGAGCGACTCTCTGGATTATTTTTATGCAAACTATAATAAAAATGGCGGGGATCCCTTTGTAACCGGAAGCACGAATATTGCATGGACAAATGGACCGCTGCATACGGGCGGTTTTGTTGGTCCATTGTCGGCAGATTTGTCAGCTTGCAACACGACTACATGCGCCATTGGCTTTCAATATAAAACCGGCGTCACAGGCAATAATTCTGCATACGATGGAATTGGAATTATATATGTATCCATTACAGGCCAAACCATCAGCGCCAATTCGTATGCCTATGAAAACGGAACCTCCATGGCTTCGCCGCATGTGGCCGGTATTGCCGCCCTGGTTCGCGCCCGCAATCCCAAGTACGCTTATTCCGATGTGGTAAATGCGGTACTTGCCGGCGGAGACCCGGAACCTGCCTTTACATCCGCAACAAAATCGGGAAATGTGGCGGATGCCTATGGCGCATTAAAATATATTCCGGAGCCGACGGGAGTAACGGTTGCTTTGCATTAAATTTTGGTCAAGTTTCCTTATTATTATGAATGGCTAACAATGAATGGCAATGACAACCGGCATGGACGACTCGTAACGCGGCGCGTTCAAAAAATAATATCTTCTTTTTATACAATTTGTTTTTTACTGTTTTGCACAAACGTTATTTCTGCAGGAGAAGCGCTGCAAAATAGAGCCATCAAGGTTGCGTCAAACATTCCAGGAAAATCCATAAAGCAGCGAAAGCTAAATGAGTACCTTGTTACCGTAAAATCTGGCGCAAATGAAAAAGAAGTCAGACGGGCTTTTGCGCAGTATAAAATTCATTCCATTGCAAAGATTGCCGAAAGAGTTTTTCTGATTGTTATAAGCGAAGACCCTGGTCCTGAACAAATGGAAAAAACCGCAAAAACTTCCCAAAAAATTGAAGCAGTACAACCCAATTTTTTATACCAGGCTCTTTAATAAATCTTGACAGTATTCCATTTCAAAACGAAACTGTATTAATGTCCCAACCTGTTGAAAAAAAAGAAAAAAAAATTTATTTGATTGGAGCAGGTCCAGGCGATCCAAAACTCTTAACCTTAAAAGCGATTGAGGCAATCCAGGCATCACAGGCCATTTTATACGATCAACTGGTCAACCCGGATGTGCTGCAATATGCCCAGCCGGGAGCAAATCTCGTTTTTGTAGGCAAAAAAAAGGGAAAACACATTATTCCTCAAGACGATATCAATAAATTGCTTGTGGAACTTGCCGGTACATATGACACAGTTTCCCGCTTAAAAGGCGGAGACCCGTTTATTTTTGGACGCGGCGGAGAAGAACTGGAGCATCTGGCAATACATGGATACTCATGTGAAGTGATACCAGGCATTACATCTGCAGCCGCAGCAGCCGCCTATATTGGTCTTCCGTTAACGCACAGAAATTATTCTTCTCAAATTATTTTTATTACGGGGCATAAAAAAGAGGACGGCGACTACTCTGAATTTACAAGTCTTGACCTGCATGATAAAACGGCGGTTATTTACATGGGAGTAACCGCCCTTCATGAAATCGTCCGGGAAATGTGCAGAAAAGAGGGCAATTGCGAGCTGCCCATTGCCATCATTGAAAATGCAACGCTACCCTCCCAAAGAGTAATTCGGGGGACGCTTGGCAACATTGTTGAAATAGCTTCGCATACGCAAATTACCCCGCCGGCCTTGATCATCATCGGGAATATAATAAAATTTATGGACAGGATTGAAGAAGTTATGAAGTAAGTACCGGGGTTTACCCGAAAGGAGGTTTTCATGGAAGATCCAGGACTGCATTTTTACGACAGAGAAATCAGGGCTGCCAAAGAGCGATTGAACCCGGTGTTTGGTATGAGTCCTGAAGAAGACTGGCCTGAAATAAACGGTCAGAACATGGAAATAATTTTTGATCACCTGATTTCCGCGGCAAGCTTTCCGTTTCCGGCTGAATTTTCAATGCCCGATCCTGAAAAAGGCGGCGAGACAATCACGGATATTATGGTTGAAAATATTCTTGATCCAGACTCAACCGAAGCAATAGATTCCTATGGATTAATTTGTGATGCGCACGATGAAAAGGGCAGCTTTAAAGTACCGCTTTCCGAAATAGTCATTAAACAGGATGACCCGAATTATCATCTGATTGAAGACTACTGCATCTGGTACTGGGAAGTCAAGTCGCCCTGATTTTTTTTAAAACAAGACATTCAAACGGATATAAAATTAAATTTCCGGATCCTAAAATTTCGATGTGTTCTTCCTTGCGCATGGAAAACAATATTTGCCATTTTAACCGCGTATGATCCTGCCAGTAAACCGTTGATTTCGGGAATGAAGCTCCAGAATTTTCAAGCGACCTCGCCCATTTTGTTGTATCCCTGATTTTTATTTTACCTGCCTTGAAATTTATGATTACACGGATTATATTATCCTTATAAAAGCGATAATAATCTACAACGCCCCTTTGTCCTTCCTCATTTATTTTCCAGTCGCCGATATTCAGGGCAGGTTCGAGATTCCGCAGGTGGATAAGTTCTTTATAATGATTTAAAAGCGATTGCTTGTCATCATCTTGAGTTTCCACATTGATTGTCATATAATCCGGGTTGACCGGTAGCCAGGAATTTTTCTCGCTAAAACCCGAATTTTTTTGAATGCTCCATTGCATGGGAGTTCTCGACGAATCACGCCCACTATAAAATGGCCAAAATTTTTTTCCCAGAGGATCAACAATATTTTTTTTCCGGATAGCCAGACTTTTCATTCCAATTTCTTCACCGTAATAAATGATTGGCGTACCCGGTATGGTCAGAAAAAAAGCAGACAATACTTTTGCTTTTTCCTGCGCCCATTTGCCACGGCACAATCTGGAAAAACTGCGCTTTTGATCGTGATTCGACAAAACATGACAGGCCCAGCCTTTTTCAGGAATTGCCTGCAACCATTTCTTTACCGCAAGAAATAAACTTCTTGCGCTCCATAATCTGTACATAATGGAAAAATCAAAGGCAAGGTTTAATGCATCGGATCCATTGCCGAGATAAAAAGAAGAAAGTTCCGGGTTGCCTGGGGGCATGGTAAAAACTTCGCCAATGGTTACTTTATTGGGGAATTGATCAATTGTCTGCCGAATCATTTTCAGAACAGGGGAAATATTATTTTGATTTTTATTGTATATTTGCTTTTGAAAAATATTCACAAAAAATAAATTTGGATTATTCCGCATTTTTTCGTCTTTAATGAGCCAGTTGATCATATCCAGCCTGAAACCGTCAAAACCAAAATTCAGCCAATAATGGAGTATTTTTTGAAACACCTCTTGCACCTCCGGACTCCGCCAGTTTAGATCAGGCTGGTTTTTTAAAAAAGAGTGAAGATAATATTCCTTCGTTAATTTATCGTATTCCCATGCCGACTCAAACAATCCAGTAATCCAGTTGTTGGGTCTTCCAAACCTGCTTCCCTTTTTCCAGATGTACCAGTCTCTTTTGGGATTATTCAGGCTGGATTTTGACTCTACAAACCAGGGATGTTGATCGGAGGTATGATTCAGCGCAATATCCATAATAATATGCAGTCCTCTGCGATGGCATTCATCAACAAGGTTTCGCACATCTGCCAGACTGCCATATTGAGAATCTACGGACAAGTAATCTGAAATATCGTAACCAAAATCCGCCATGGGCGATTTAAAAAAAGGCGAAAGCCAGATTCCGGATACACCCAGATCCTTTACATAATCCAATTTTTGGATAACGCCTTGAATATCGCCAATTCCATCCCCATTAGAATCAAAAAAACTTCGCAGATAAATGTGGTAAATTACTCCGCACTTCCACCATAAATCTTTTTGCTTTAAATCAGTTCCCTCGTGTATAAAATTTGGGGAAATATTTTCACTTGCTGCATTATTTATGAACTGCATCAGAAAATATTAATTTCGGGACAAATCTATATCTTTCATAAATTTTTTTATAATTTTATCGGTATGATAATTTTTGGCTCTTTCAATGGCCTTTTTTCGCATCCGCGATATTTTTGACGGGGAGGAAAAATGACCAATAATCATTTCGGAAAGACTTTTTTTGTTTTTAGCCAGATATCCGCTTTTCCCGTGTTCAATAATTTCTCCTGGTCCCATTATGTCATAGGCCGCCACGGGCAAGCCGCAGCTTAAGGCTTCAAGTACCACAAGACCAAATGTATCAAACGACGAGGGGAGAATTAATAAATCGGCGCTTGAATACATATCGGGCAGTTTGTCATGCTCCACCCACGGTATATGGATCATATCAGGAATCTCCTTTGTTAACTCAGCTTCGGCAGGACCGCTGCCAACTGCAACAAGCCGAACTTCAGGGATTTCCTTTTTTACGGATTCATAAATTAATGGCAAATCCATTACTCCTTTTTCTTTGCTGATGCGCCCAACATAAAGTAAAACATTTTCGTTATGCGCAACATCAAATATACGGGATGGATTGAATGGGCGGGGAGAAAATTTTTCATCTACCCAGTGCGCCGTTTTAAATACCCTTGAAGCGTCCATTCCAATTTCTTTGCCCGAGAGCCACTTTTGCTGATCGCCGTTTAAAACGAATACATAATCAAATTGTCTGTAAAATGCCCTTAATATACGTCGTATCCGGTTGATGAGGTGAATGTCAGATGCCAGATTTTTTTTGGCAAAAGTTAACCAGTCTGTATGTAAAAAAAAGTAAGATGGCACAGAATAGGCATTTTGCAATAACATGGAAAGCAGTCCCATGGGACCTTCTGTGGAACAAACAAGACGGTCATACGAACCATCGTCAAAAATTTTATGCACTT
The DNA here is from genome assembly GCA_029858425.1 of Spirochaetia bacterium. GTDB lineage: Bacteria > Spirochaetota > Leptospiria > Turneriellales > JAOUFE01 > JAOUFE01. The sequence goes on from JAOUFE010000031.1 coordinate 20,422, forward strand.
TCATTATATCCGGAATCCGGAATGGTTGATGTTCATATACAGGAAGCGTGAACTCGAACATCGCCGGTAAAACGATTAAATGTTCGTCGGGTTCCACATCATTGCTGCAAACCAGAATATCAATCGGTAAATTGCGTCTTTTTATTTCCCGATGTATTTCGCGGAGACTGTGAGCCACTCCATTTTTATCTGCAAAAGTATCGGTAAGCCATAATGCCCGACCTGGTTGCTCAAAAGCCTTCATTTGTCGCGCCATTTCATCCAGAACAGAACGAGAATTGTGAAGAACTTTTGTTCCGGTAAAAGCTGCTCCGTAAATTACAGCCGCTCCGAGAAAAGGAAATGATAGCCCGTCAAAAAACTGCTGAATGGTCATTTTACTGCCGGAATTTCCCGACTTGTTGATTCCAACATATTTTTGAAGTTCAATGGGAAGCTCCATTGACCTCACCAAAGCTTCAAAGTCTGTGTCTTTGCTGATTAAATTATTGGGGAGTTTACCTATTTTTTTTTGCAACCTTGAAAAAAATATCTGGTTGAGCATTTCGTTTGCCTGAAAAATGGCCTTGTTTAAATAGGCAGGAGTCAGATTTTCCGGAGAATCTCTGCGCGTAAGCGCGATATTCCGCGCAATTTGAAAAATTTCCCGATACACAGGTTTGATAAATATCTGGCGCGATAATCCGGGAACATTTCCTTTAAAGCATTGGTGGAATGTGTTTAGAAAGCTCATTGTAACTTTATGTCTTTTTAACTCCAAAAATCCATTGCCAAGAATCATGGCCTGCAATTTTTCTGTTGCGTCGCCTTTATGAAGAAATATTCGGATGAGTCCCGGATCTTTCATGTGAATGGCGATCTGACAAAAATAATCCAGAAATGCTACCATCAAGCGCTCACTTTCATTGTGGGTTCCATAGACTGCCATACGCCCATCACGAATGGCCTCAAGGGCAACTTGAGAACGCGGTTTTATGGAAAGCTCATGGCTTAAATTTGGAACATGAAGATATGTCCCGGTATGACCCGGGAAAATTCCCATATGGCTGTCAGAGCCGCCGGCAATAAATTTCCGGCCTGAATGCCGGCAATAGTCGCCAGGATTGATTTTATATTTCTTTGAAAACAGGGCAAGTCTCGATCTGGTGAGATTTTCCACCCAGTTTTTCATAAGGAGATTTTGCCGCGTATTTCTTTGACCGTTTACTACCTCAAAACGTTCAAATACAACCGAAAGCTTTTCAAAAAAACTTACAGGCGGAATTCCCTTTTTGCTGTAATAGTACAGCGGATGAGCCCAGATCGCGGGAATATTATGATCTGCGGCATACCGCAAAAACCGGTAAAGATCATATCGATATTTATTTAATTTTATTTCTTCTTCGGCAGTAAAGCCATACGCCAATACATGAATCCAGATATTGTAATCCGGGACAATACATGTGAATTCTGCGCCGGTAAGAATATCAATTCCCTTCTCGTGCATTTCATAGCAGGATCTTGCATTGTTATGGTTTGTAATGGTGTATGTATCGCATCCGTTGCGCTTCAATGCAGAAATGAGTTCTTCTGTTTCAAGCCATGTTTCCGGGATTTCAAGCAGCCTTCCCAGCAACTCATCGGGAACATCGCTATTGCGATCATGGCAATGCAGGTCTATTTGAAGCCTGTTTTCGGGCTCATATAATTTCTCCTGCTTTTCTATAAACTTTTCAAATTCAGCAATGAGCGACTGTTTAAAATCAGGATTCTTGCTGTTATTTTTTATTTTTTTTAACATATTTATTATCCTTATAATAATAATGCATAAGTACTGATGTCCAGTAAGTTTTTTGATCCTCGCTGGCGCAAAACGCGCATTTTACTACATTCTGACGTGAATATCAAAGTTCTTGCCCAAACACATTTTGACTGCATCAGTACTCCTGTAACAAGCAATAGCTAAGACAAGATTAAGGGTTTGTTAAAATTGTGTTATTAATAGAGTTTTGGCATGAACCTCAATAATCAGATCAAAATGTATAATGCGCAGTTTTGGGGCGCGAAGCGCCCCAAAACTGCGCTTATTTAGATTATTCTGACTGAAATTTGAGTTCATGCCCAGGATCTTTCGTGTTCCTGTCCAAGCTTTAAAGTAATGCTCCCAAACTCGCGCAGGTAAAAAGCTCGCGCCAATTTGATTTAACTGTAAACGACGATAAAACTATAATATTTCGCCCTTTCCGGATAAAAATTCCGGAGAAAGGAAAATATTTTTTCCAT
>JAOUFE010000195.1 GCA_029858425.1 Spirochaetia bacterium
CAAACGTAAACATGAAGCATTATTTTGCCCATTTTTTAACGAGCTTGATGACAAAACGCTATATCGCGTCTACATATTTTTAGGGCAGTAGTCGGTAAGTTGTAAAATTAAACAGGATGCATTTATTTGTTATAACTCCGGGAGACCCAATAATTACTGGCTTTTACAGAATTGCTGCATTATATTAAAACTTGTTATTGACATCCCCGGCCGGTTTTTCGAATTAAGGGACGTATGAATGTATTGAGAAATCTGGTAAAAATATCCGGAAAAAGAGAAACATTTCCCCAAAAGGTAACAGTAGAAGAAGCCATTGAAGAAATTAAAAAAGGGAAAATGCTGATTGTAACGGACTCTTCTGATCGCGAAAATGAGGGTGATTTGTTGATGGCCGCCGAAAAAGTTACACCAGAAAGTATTAACTTTATGGCAACACATGGCCGTGGTCTGGTTTGCGTGCCATTAACATCCAAAAAAGCGCAAAAACTCGGATTAAACCCCATGGTGACCAAAAATGAAGAAAGTTTAAAAACCGCATTTACAGTATCCGTGGATGCGAGAAATAATGTGTCCACCGGGATCTCTGCCCAGGATCGCGCCCACACCATAGGTCTGTTAGCGTCTCAAATCTCTGTTTCGGATGATTTTGTCATGCCCGGTCATGTTTTTCCGCTTATTGCCCGCGAGGGGGGGGTTCTGGTACGAGCCGGTCATACAGAAGCCGCCGTAGATCTCGCCATGATGGCTGGTATGGAGCAGGTGGGAATCATTTGTGAGATAATGAAGGAAGATGGCACAATGGCTCGAATGCCCGACCTTGAAAAATTTTCCATTGAACATGATATTAAACTGATTACCATTGCAGATATTATAGCTTATCGAAGAAAACGGGAAAATATGGTAAGAGAAGTGGCCGAAGCCAACTTACCGACAGAATATGGAAATTTCAAGATCAAAGGTTTCTTAAATGACATCGATGATAAAGAACATATAGCGTTGATTATGGGAAAAATTGATCCCGATCAGCCCACCCTTGTGCGGGTGCATTCCGAGTGTCTTACAGGCGATGTTTTTCATTCGCTCAGGTGCGATTGCGGATACCAGCTTGCCGCTGCCATGAAGAAAATTTCTGAAAATCAAAATGGGGTAATATTATATATGCGGCAGGAAGGCCGTGGTATCGGGATTATAAATAAACTCAAGGCCTATCGCTATCAGGATGAAGGAATGGATACCGTAGAGGCCAATAAAAAGCTTGGTTATGAAGCCGATCTTCGTGATTACGGGATAGGAGCGCAAATATTAACCCAGTTGGGCATCCGGGAAATCAGACTAATGACAAATAATCCCAGAAAGGTCGTTGGCCTGGAAGGTTATGGCTTGAAAATTGTCGAAAGAGTGCCTATTGTTATTGAAGCCAATCCGTTTAACAAGAAATATCTGTCCACAAAAACCGACAAGATGGGACATTTCCTGGAAAAAAGCGACTAATAATTTCCATATTCTCTGAAAATTATTATACTGAAACCAGGATTAGAACTTATATAGACTTGTCTGAAATATTTCCAATCCCTTAAAAATTATTATGGAGAAAAGTATGGATATGATAAACCGCTTTCCGTTTGAATTACGCGCATTACCATATGCGCAAAGCGCATTGGAGCCATTTATCTCTGCTCATACGATGAGTTTTCATTACGCAAAACACCATCAGGCTTATGTTACCAAAGCCAATGAGCTTATAAAAGGATCGCCCTATGAAAAGGAAACAATGCTGGAAATCCTGAAAAAATCAAAAGAACAAGATCAGGCGATATTTAACAACACAGCGCAGATTTTTAACCACGATTTTTTCTGGAAAAGTATGAAACCCTCTGGAGGCGGCGTCCCTCAGGGAGATTTGGGAAAAAAATTTTTTGATTCATTTGCTTCTTATGAAAAATTCAAGGAGGAATTTGCGTCTGCTGGAATCGGCCAGTTTGGCAGCGGATGGGTCTGGCTTGTTTCGGATGGAGAAAAGCTCCGGATATTAAAAACGGGCAATGCAGATAATCCATTAACGTATGGCTTAAAACCGCTCCTTACTCTGGATATCTGGGAGCATGCCTATTACCTGGACTATCAAAACAGGAGGGCGGATTTTATTAAAGTTTTTCTGGATCATCTGTTAAACTGGGATTTTGCAGCATCGAATTTGTAAATGCCGTTTATTTCAGTTTGGCTTGAAAATGCCGCTTTCTGCGTGTTATTTGAAATAAGCATAACAGCAATGGGAAATATTGCCGATTATTTAAAAAGGGTATAAAGGGCATTAATGGTATTGCGATTTGTTTTTTTTTTATTATTGTTTGTATTTACGTATTTCCCGGTTTATTCGTGGGAGGGAATCCTGTGGAGAACTCTCCGACCGGGAAAAAATCTGGATATGATGCTGATTGATGATTTTGAGGAAAAAATTAAATGGAATCTGGCAAACTCACTGCCGGTGGCAAGTATTCTCCGCTTTGCGGAAATCAATCCAGCAGACCGGGGAATAAATAACCCCGGAAGCGATAAAAATGAAAACCTGTATAGAGACGAGCTGGATTTGCTTTCAGAGTCAGCACGGATACATGGTCGTACATTTTCCAAAACACAAAAGTATTCGCAGGAACTGGCCGTATTTTTCGCAAATCCTGGAATAGATTATCAGTTTATGCAGGCGCCTGAAAAAGACCGCCATTTTCTTCAGGGAAGACCGGTTGCGATCTCACTATGGGTCATGGGTAAAGGAAAACGTCACGCACTTTACGCAATTTTTTCAAACCGGGTTCGGCAGAAAATCCAGATTAAAATGGGAAACCTTGATTTTTCTGGTTGGAAAAGGTTCGAGGTC
>JAOUFE010000086.1 GCA_029858425.1 Spirochaetia bacterium
TGGCATCGGCAGCAATCTCGATACTTCAGGTATTCCAAATGGTGTAATAACCCTTGGTGTAGCAGCCACGATTTTAGTTGCTGCCTCTGTTGCTGCCTCTGCAGTAGGGTTATCCATCTCATCAACAAAGGCCACAAAAAAAAACAAACCCTCATCCCATATAGACGCGGCCATTAAGTATTTGAACGAAAACAGCGCCGCCATCCAGAAAGATTTTTATATGGCTGAGGGCATTACTTTTCAAGACTGGGGAAATTCCCTGCAACTTACCCCTTCTGAAACAAAAAATTTAAAGAAAAACCTGGAAGCCTCCAAAGAACAAATGAAACTGGTTCATTTGCTGGGCCAAAAAATTACGAGAGAGAACTTTTTTGTTTTTTCATCGGAGTTTCATTCTGTTTTAAAAAGAAGTCTCCCCCAAAATCGCCTGAGCGAGATTGAAAAGCAATCCATAATAGCCATGAACGAATGATACTTTGCAAGAGCAGGCAACTTTAAATTGCCTGCTCTTGTCATAAATGGCGGAGATATGTCTAATTTCATCAGGAAATTTTTTTTTAAAGCATGTCTTTTTCTCGTTGCTATAATATTAACGGCGCCGTATACGTTATTTGCCATGGATTCTGAAAAATCAAATACATCGGCGACGCCGCGCCCGCTTCAAATCGAAGTCACTCCCCTGGAACAAAAATGGATCGATGAATTGTTATTCGAATTACCTCCTGTTTTTCAAGATAGCCTGTTTTTGCAAAAAATTCAAATTACGCGCAAATTTAACAACCGCCCTTATAATAACAGCGAAAAAATTATCCATGTAGAAAGAGCCAGCCATTTATTTCTTTTTCAAATATCAAAAAAGGATTATGAAAACCTGCTAAACGAGAATATCGCCGGGGCTGAAAAAATATTCAAGCGGGCAATCGCCGAAGTCATCGGATATCAACTGAACGAAATTTTTGGCTATTCGAAAAAAAACTCATGGAAATCCATCAATAAATGGAAGGAGCCTCTTGAGAGTATTTTTGTCTTGAAAGATACCAGCTACAATTTATCTTCGCGAGGTTTTGCCGAAAAGGAAGGCATGAAAAATCCTCGCGCAGACCTGGTATTGTTTTTTGCCCACTACTTTGTTCCCGACGAAAAGTATCAAAAAATCAATCCGGATAATTCCATTCGTTGCCGGCTTATGGCTCAATCGTTATTTTTGGAATCTTTTGTACATCAACATAATTCCGCGTATCTTTTCCCCATTCAAAAACTAACGCCTGCCTGCCCCGCTTTTGAAAAATGGGCGGATATCGATGCAATCGATCATCTGGAAGTCATTCTGGCTTCGCCATCGGCAGCGTTTGTGGGCTCCATGTTTGGTCATATATTTTTGAGAATTGCCCCCAAATCAAACAATAGAATTGAGCCGGTTGCAACCACAAGAACTTTTGGTTTCAGCGCCAACAGTCACGGCCCTCTGGAAGCGGATCCATTTTTTTCAATCAAGAGCGTTTTGGGCTTGTACCGCGTAATTTTACAGGAAAACCCGTTTTCTGATTTTTATCGCCAGTACGTACTGATGGAAAACAGGGATATTTTTCGTTATAAATTAAATTTTAACCAGATGATGATTCGAAATGCTATGGGTAGAATCTGGACGATCAAAGAAACCGGAGAGTATCCGTATTATTTTTTCAATGACAATTGCGGCGCCTATTTGTTTGAATTAATTAATGGCGTTATGCCCGATGACAACCAGATTCGATACCCGCATAACCTGGCCTCTATGCCTGGCGCCACCCTCGAAGGTTATTTTCATACAAAACTGGATGATAACACGCCTTTAATCACTAAAATGGAAGAAAATTATTACAGCTTAAATAGCGAAATACTAAAGGCGGATACAGGGCGAATCAGAAGTATAAATAAAATATTAAAATCAACAAACAACGAAGATAAGACAAAGGTTGTACAATTCTTAAATGACGCCAACTCATCGAATCAAATGACAAGAGAAAATTCATACAAGGAACTTGTTTATAATCCTGATCCGTACCAAAATATCAATAAAAGCGATTTATATGACTATTATTTATATAGCTCGGTTATTGAAAACAATTTTGAAACAAGAAAAAATTTTAAAACAGAAAAAGAAATTAATAGATCCAGATTTAAAAATATTCAAAGAAGAAGCGCGGAAGTTAAAAAAATAATTTTAAACAAATTGAATAAAATTGAAAATGAGTCTGTCAATGTAAAAACTCAAACCATTTCGACAAAAACAGGTATTTTTACAAAAAAATTCTATGTACTAAAAAATCGGTTTAAAACCATGTTTAGCATGACCGAATCCCTCTCCTTTGAAACCAGGGATAAGGGATATAATGAACTATTGCGACTCAATGAATTCATAAAATCCGGTTTTTCCAATGATAACTTTACGGATTTGGAAGATCGACTGAAAGAATATCTGGCGCTGCAATCTTATGTAAAATATGATTTGATCTCGATGGTAAAGAAAAAGGAATTTAGTGATTTTCTTTTTTCCGATCAATCGAAGATGATGGGCGAGCAGCCCTATTTACAAGACAAATCGGTCTCTCTGTTTTATACTTACCTGAATCATGAGATCACCCGGTCTATGGAATACCTTCTGGAAGGTCGGCAAAAAATAAAAGAGGAATCCCCCGGCATCCTGGATAAATTAACGACCGCTGCCTATCGCGCTGAAATGGTTAAAAATGAATCGATGCCTGAATATTCGCATACCGGGGTTGATATGCTGTCGCTCAGGGCTTTCTATTTGCAAACTCAACGCGCTGTTTTTGGCGGTCTATTATTTTCTACGGCCTTAATGGATGAAGAAATGGGCGAATCTCGCGAAACGGGTTTCCCGTATTATAGCGGCATGAAGGTATTAAAAAGCGATTTGATGATTCATCTGGGGCCGATAAACCCCGGCATCATTGATTATCAACTTACCCTGATTGATTACAAAATCATAGAACCAAAATCGCGACTTGAAAAACTTCTTTTTTTTGATACAGGTTTTCAATACGGAATCTTTACCGGGTACCGGCGAAATCCTGATTTAAGCAATGACCTGTTTTTTAAAGCGGAAGCAGGCCCGTTGATAAATCTTTTTCATTCGGCAAGATATAAGTGGTTTTTCAATTTCGGCGGACTTGCGACCTATACAAAAAATTACGCAATATCCAAAAATCAGGAAAATATAGCTTTTGTTGAGTTGCCGGTTTTTTTGGAATTAAAAACGCCATTGCCGTTTTCATCAGGCGGTGTAGATCATATTAAAACAGAAGCTGCCCTCGTACCGACATTCGGTAATAATGCAAGGGATATCCCTGTTTACTGGGCGATCAAAAATCAAATTGCCTGGAATCCTGTTGAATCTGTTATGATTTCGCCCAAAAGTCCCGCCAAAGGTTTCAGAATCATGGCGCAACTGGAAATTAAAGGCCGCCAGACTCCTTTTCCATTATTGTTTACTGAAAATCTCTTAGAGTCCATATTATTTTCCTTAGGGTGTCAGTTTAACTAAAACACTCTTACGGGCGATTTGAAAATCCAATATTTGAGCGTAGTTCGAATATGTTGATGACCCATCATCTTTTGAATGGAGAAAATGGAGAGACCGTCTTCAATCAGGTGTGTGCCAAAAGAGTGGCGAAGAGAGTGCAGCGTCGTATGCCCGGGAAATTTTAATTTATCGGCAATATTCCTGTAAACATACTGCGCGTTTCGTATGCTCATCGGCTTGTGGTCGACGGGTACAGGAAAGAGTTCCCCAGATCCACAGATTTTGCGATCCGATACAAACAGCCAGTCGCGAACAAAAGTTCCGGAAAGGTAGATTCGAATGAGGGCAATGGCTTTGCCCGAAAGGGCGCTCTGACGGTCAACGCCCCCCTTGCCGTTGCGAATGTACACCAGCCTTTCCTGAAAATTCAAATCGGAAACTTTCAACTGGCCATTTTAATTTTAAGACTTTCGTAAGCAAATATTTGAGGGCGGAGAAATAACTAATGATCGTCGGGCCGGATAAACCTCGCTCAAACAAATCATTGAGAAACTGCAGGATATCGGTTTCTGTTAAATCAACGGGATTCTTGCCCATTTCCCTGAGAGCAATACGAATATTGCTAACATATGCCTGCACGATTCTTTCTCTGTAGCGCGCCAGACGCAAATGAATGGTCATTCTTGTGTAAATATCCATGAGACATATTTGTAATTTAAAATAGAGTTTCAAAGGAAATTATTTTCTTAAAGGGGAGAAGGTATAAATTGGCTACAGACGTATCGTCGATTCTCCCCCCGCTGCAAAGCAAGGCTTTTCCGCTGCCCCTTTTATAAAGCCTGAGCGTGAACCCTATATTCAGTCAGAATGATTTAGACTGACGCAGTTTAATACATTTTGATCTGATTATTGAGGTTCATGCCCAGGTTCTATGCCCAGAACCGGAAAATATATTGGTTGAAAATACATATGTTTTTATAAAAGTGGATCATGGATAAAGAAGATTTTCAAGATGGCCTGATTCGCCAGTACACCGACGAAATAAGAGAAGCTTACATTGAATGCGAACATAAAGATCAATTTAACCTGTCAGAATACAAAAACAAGTTGATTTCTTTGCAGCATTCCGCAAAAATCGAAGGTCTTTCCGGAGAAGATTTCTGGAACCTTGTCGAAGAACAGGATCCGGAAGCATTCTCAAAACTAAACATATAAGTCATTTTTTACAAAGTACTGTTTGCCGAAGGCGTTGGACATATGTGTCGGCATTCCATGTCGACTTTCAGGAACGAGTCAAAGTCTGGATCAGGATATTTTGAAAATCTTTCTGAAAAAAGAAAATAAAATGATCCAGCCACTCCTGAAATATTTCTTGTAATACCAGAGCATATTTTTCCGGATGGATTTCATTCTTCATTCGCGTAATGGGCAGGTCAAGGCCGCAACTGCGAATGGGGATATAAGCATCAAGATTATTATTCACATTTATAGCCGCCCCGTGATAAACTGCGCCTTTTTTAGCCCCAATGCCTATAAAGGCTATTTTTCCCTTGTCTGTCCATACCCCGGTATGTTCGTTGTTTTGAAACGATTTTATGCCGTAAACCGATAATGTTTTGATGATGGCTTTTTCGAGGACGCGAATGTATTTCTCCAGATTGCCGCCAATGGAGGCCAGAGGCAAAACCGTGTACAATACGAGCTGGCCTGGGTTGTGAACCGTTATCGAACCGCCTCTGCGCGATTTTACATATACAATGTCCCCGATAATGTGTTCCGGCAAGGTTTTCAGTCCCGAAGTGTAAATGGTTTCATGCTCCAGCCCAAAAACAAAACAAATTTTCTGCTGTACAGCATCAGTAATTTTTTCTTCCATAAGCTTTAACGCATTGGAGTAAGAGACAAGGTTACAATATTTGGAAATAAAATGCATCCTTCCCGATTTAAATTATGATAGAGAATGAAAACCAAAATAAACTGGATTATAAAGTAAATCTTGTCGGGGACTTCCCCAAACTGAGAGCCGCTATTTTATTTTTTATAAACCGGATTCCTGAAAAACTAAACCGCATTAGTTTGTGCAAACATCTATATTATTCAGACGGACATTATTTTCAAAAATATTCCAAACAAATTACAGAAATTGAATACCTTCATATAGAAGGCAGCCCCCAGCCAGTCATGTTTAACGAAGTAATGCACACAATGCTTGTGGAAAAAGATATTGAAATTACTCCTTTGCTTGTCAAAGAAAAAGGGTCCAATGGTCCCATGATTTTACTCAAAGGAATGACATACAAAGCCCTTTCCAAAGCTCCCGATGTTTTCAGCCGGGAAGAAATGAAGGTCTTGAATTCCATGGCTATGCTTTTTAACGGCGACCTGAGTCTTGAAACCCGCTACTATCCAAATCTCTACCAGTACTATGCGCAAACCGGGTTATACGAAATTATTACCTTCCTGCCCCTGCCCGATGACGGCAAGCGTCCGCATTTAAGGTGGAAAGCATGGGCAAACAAAATCTTCAAGCTCATGTGGCAGTAGTTTTTACAGGTTCTTTTGTCCCGTCTTTCCGGCGATGTCGCGCGACACTTTGCGACAGGCGTTATATGCAAACGATAAACCGTTTCCTGTAATATATAAAGGGGGAAGCGAAGGGGCTGTCCAAAAAGAAAAAGATATCACCGCGGAGACACGGAGCGCATGGAGAAAATGCGAAATAAATGCATTTTCAGGCGTCAGCTCATCAAAAACTCCGTGTTCTCCGCGCCTCCGCGGCGAACTTTCGACTTTTTAGACAACCCCGCAGCGAGGGGGACTTTTCCCCCTCCTACATGATCAGCCTTACACCGCCAAGTTCCGAAATTTTGTACGGGAAGTGATCTCCAGGAGAGCCAATAAACATAAAATTTTTCGGGATTTTCCACTGGACGCTCAGCTTGTTGATTAACTGCGGAGAAAAACTTTCCACAAGGGTAACAAATTCAATGTCTATTTCCGGGTAGATTCTATCCAGCACTTTCAAATCGGAAACAAATTTTCCGGGAACCTTCTGTCCATGTTCTAACAACGTTACAATTTTTATTTTATTGGTAATCTCGTTTTCCTGCACGTAAATCATAACTTTATTTAAAATCGAAATGTCATCGCCTTTTGAAAAAAATACAAATTCCTGCGAGTGCAGCCTCGTTAATATATTTTTTATTCTAAGGTGATTCGTGAATGTAAACCGACTCATTTCTTCAAATGTACTTTTTATTACAGACAGAAGGAGCTCAAGAATTTCTTTACGATGTATGAGGGCATAAATCAATAAAACTGCCGGGATAAAATACTGTAGAAACACCACGAGATAATCCGGATGAAGACGGATATTCCCGTACAAAGCCGCAAGTACTCCGAACAGTCCCGCAAAAACTGTAAATGTAGTCGCATATTCCGGACGCGGCAACCGGCTGCGCTTTATTTTTAACAACAGATTTCCAATCGCAAAATAGGCCATTACCGATAAAAATGATATGGTATAGACTCCCGCCATGGCATCCAGCTCTCCCGCTGTAACCAGCAGGATTGAAATGCACAATACAAAAAATATAATCAAAATTGCCGGGGAGCTGCCGCGTTTGTTTTCTTTCAATAAAAACTGGGGAAGAATCCTGTCGAGGGTCATCCGCTTCATCAACCCGCTGACTCCGATAAATGACGTGAGCACAGCGCCCGATAAAACCAGAAATGCATCGAGAGAAATAATCCACGCTAGCCAGTTACCGCCTGTTTGATTTCCAAGATAGGCAAGCAACGATTCCTTGTTGGCGTCTACCTGTGCCATGGGAATTGCCGAAATGGCCAGAATTGCAATCACAGGATTGATTACTGTTACCGCAATCCACATGTTACGCAAAGTTTTGGGGAAAACTCCATGCTTTTGCTCTTCCACAAAATTGGCCGAACTTTCAAAACCGCTTATACCAAGCATGGCGGCGCTGAATCCAAAAAATAATGCCGACAACACGCTGCCGTGTACCGGGATCTGGAAGTTTTCCGCCAGAATGGAAACTCCGTTGGAAACCAGATACCATGCGATGGAAAAGATCAATATGGAAAGGGATGTCAGATGAAATGCAAATATCGCAGACGCCACTTTTGCAGATTCCGAAATTCCCGATATCGACAAAACAAGAAAAAAAACAAGCAACGCAATCGTTGCCCCCATTACCGGAAGGGTGGTAATAATGGAAGAAAGGTACTTCATTGCTTCGCTGGCAGAAATTACCGCCGTGGCCATGTACGATAAAATAGTTAAACAGGCTGCAATGGAAGCATTGGTTTTGCTTGTTGTATTTAAAAGAATATTGTATGCGCCGCCATTTAAAGGTAAAGCCCCTACTGCCTCAGCATATATTTTTCTATACAAAAACAAGACGGCGGAAACCATAAGCAGGGTTATCCAGGCATATTGGCCAGCGTATGATATGGAAAGAGCTGACACGTACAGACATGACGAGGTAATATCGTTACCGCAAATTGCGGTGGCCGAAAATTCCGAGAGTTTTTTTTTGGATGAAACAGACATTTTATATACGCCTGTTTGTTGATTCCATTCTGATTGTCAATTTTTTAGCCAACCACCGCCAGGGATGACTGGAACTCGAAATTCAGTCAGAAATGACTTAAATTAGCGTGTTTTTTTGGTTGAATTTTTCTGGAAGATTATATTTGTGGCTTATGAGTAAAAAATATATTGGTTCTATAATTATAACTTTGATATTTTGTGGGATATTTTCCGTCGAGATATCGGGGCAACCAAACAATCTGCAGCCGGTTAATAATTTCGATCTGACAAAATATCTTGGAAAATGGTACGAAATTGGCCGCTACGACCATTCCTTTGAACGCGGACTGGATGAAGTGACAGCCGAATATTCGCTCCGCAAAGACAACAAAGTACGGGTATTGAATTCCGGTCAGCGCGAAAATGCAGACCACAGAAAATCCAATGAGGGTTACGCTGTTTTTGTGGATAAAACCGATGTGGGCGAACTCAAGGTAACATTTTTTTGGCCCTTTTTTGGTCTTTACCGCATTGCCGAACTTGGCGAAAACTATGACTACGCGGTTGTTGTAGGCGAAGATTTCGACTACCTCTGGATTTTATCGCGCACCCCCAAAATGGAACCGGCAAAATTAAATGCCATTCTGGAACGCCTCAAAAGCTGGGGTTTTGATCTTGCCAAAATTTACTGGATAAAGCAAAAAACTTGACCAGAAAAAAGCAAATTAACCGGCGCTACCTCATACTCGCCGTATTTGTATTTATTACAAATATATTTGCCGTTGAAAAAAGCAATATTGTTGCAGATTTTAAAAAAAATATTCTCCTTGCCGATTCTCCGGTAACAAAAATCATCCCGAATTTGGCGCAAGGGACTTTTATCGTTATTGGAGAAAATCATACCGAGTTTTCAAACCACGCAAAAGAACTTGAATTGATCGAGGCGTTTTTTGAGAAAAACAAAAAAATGGCCGTTGGCATGGAGATGCTCTGCCGTTGCCATCAAACGGCAATAGATGATTATTTAAATTCCAGAATCAGCGAAATGGAGTTTTTAAAACACACGGAATATTTTTCAGAATGGGGATATGATTACCAGTTTTACAAAGCAATTGTAGATTTTGCAAAAAAAAATAAAATTGCCTTGATTGGTTTAAATATTAAAAACGAAATTGTCCGCAATATTGGGTATCGTGGATTGACGGGAATTTCTTCTGCGGAATTTCAGGAAATTCCCGACCAGATTGACTTCTCCAATGAAGCCTATAAAAGAAGTCTCGGCGATATTTTTTTACAGCACAACGATTTTCAATTATCCCAAAGCGGGAACTTTTATTTTGCCCAGCTAATCCGCGACGAATACATGGCAGAATCGGCCTTTCAATACTTTAAACGCAATCCTGATCACACGCTTATTTTGCTTGCCGGAAACGGACACGTGGAACATGGCTTTGGCATTCCCGACCGCTTAAAGCGCAGATCCGGGAAATCCTGCAAGACTGTTTTAATCGATGCGGTTTATGAGCCTGAAGCGGCTGATTATTTTATTTATACAAATAAAATGCAAATAAAAAAAGCCCCCCGCCTGAATGTCATGCTGACAAAGACCGAGGGGAAAATTCTGGTAACGAGTATACCCGGGGATACCGACAAAGAAAAAAATCCGCTCCAGGTTGAAGATGAAATTTTGTCCATAAATAACGTCCAGATACGATCTATTGAGGATATTCGCCTTTTCCTTTACGACAAATCGGCAGGAGAAAAAACAAGAATAACCGTTATTCGCAATCAAAAACAAATCGCTCTGGACTTGATTCTGGTTGAGTCGAAACAGGACGAATAACTATTTCACGTCTTCCTTGCACGATCTGTTTAACGCGCTGAACATGGCCTTGATAGAGGCAATCTCAATGTTGCTGTCTTTGCCCGCGCCAAAATAATTTTTGTCGCCAGATTTGATTTGAATATATGCAACGGCTTGCGCATCGGAACCCGAGGCAAGAGAGTGCTCTGAATAGTGTTCAATGCTGAAGCTGGCAAGACCCGTAGAAATAACGGCGCTTTTACAGGCATCTATGGGACCGTTGCCCCTTCCGCTTACAATATTGTTTTTTCCTCTATATTCAAATTCAACTTTACATTCAATTTCATGGCTCTTTCCGTTTACGCCGGAGTGTTGAAAATCAACAAGATGGAACGGAAAATCAATTTCAAGATATTCCTTTGTAAATATTTCAAAAATTTTCTCCGGTAAAACTTCTATGTTGTATTTGTCGGCAACTTCCTGCACCAACGGCCCCAGTTCGGCGTGCATTTTTTTGGGTAACGAATAGCCATAAATATTTTCCAGAATATAGGCCACGCCGCCCTTCCCCGACTGACTGTTGATGCGGATTACCGCTTCGTAATTTCGACCAAAGTCCTCCGGATCAACGGGAAGATAGGGCACTTCCCAGAAAATATTGCTCGATGCCTTTCTGGCGCTGATTCCCTTGTTAATCGCATCCTGATGCGATCCGGAAAAGGCCGTATACACCAGATCGCCCGCATACGGATGCCTTACATGGACGGGGATTCTCGTGAGTCTTTCGCTTTCAGAAACAATCCGGTCCATATTGTGAAAATCAAGTCCCGGGTTTATCCCCTGGGCATACATGTTCAGGGCAAGCGTAACGATATCCACATTGCCTGTTCTTTCTCCGTTGCCAAATAATGTTCCCTCAACGCGGTCGCCGCCAGCCATAAGAGCAAACTCGGATGCTGCAATGGCCGTTCCACGGTCGTTATGCGCGTGGATGCTGATTATTACATTTTCCCGGTTTTTTATGTTTCGGCAAAACCATTCGATTTGATCGGCATAAATGTTTGGAGAATAAATCTCTACGGTAGCCGGTAAATTTAAAATCACCTTACTGCGGTTTCCCCAGGCCTCAACTACCGAATTACAAACCTCAAGAGCATATTCGGTTTCTGTTCCCGAAAAGCTCTCCGGAGAATATTCAAGCAATATTTCAGTTGATGTTTTTTCCGCCATGGATTTGACAAGTTGAATTCCGCTAATGGCAAGTTGTTTAATCTCTTCTTTATCCATCCTGAAAACAACGCGCCTCTGCAATTCTGAAGTGGAATTGTACAAATGAACAATTGCTCTTTTGGCGCCCATCAGGGCTTCAAATGTTTTGCCGATTAAATGCTCGCGCGCCTGGGTCAATACCTGCACCGTTACATCCTGCGGAATTAAATTTTCATCGATGAGGCGTCTTAAAAAACGAAACTCGGTATCCGATGCCGAAGGAAAACCCACCTCAATTTCCTTAAACCCGATATCTGCAAGGAGTTGGAAAAATGAAAGTTTTTCGTCTATTGTCATGGGTAACACCAGAGCCTGGTTTCCGTCGCGAAGATCAACGCTGCACCAGACCGGGGGTTTGACAATTTTCTTGTCTGGCCATGTACGGTCTTTTAAAGATATTGATGGAATAAACGGTTTGTACTTTTCTGTAAATTCTTGTTTCATAAACTCCTCTTGTATAATTCATTTTATGGCAATGCATGAACTCGATCCAAAATATACAAATATCTGAATAGTCCGATAACTGACATGAATATGCGCAACCGGAATTTCTGGATATCCCTTACTCTAGTTTCGAATTTAGTCGCCGGATTTCAAGGAAAAAATTATTTTTGCAGGATTTGCAGGTAGCCCGATGTCGATGTGAAAAATTGCACATGTTCAATACAACAAATATTTATTCCTGCCATGCAATCAGTATCGCAATTTTTGCCTGAACTGTCAATAAAATAATGCTCCCAAACTCGCGCAGGTAAATTGAAAAAATATTTTCCTTTCTCCGGAATTTTTATCCGGAAAGGGCGAAATATTATAGTTTTATCGTCGTTTACAGTTAAATCAAATTGGCGCGAGCTTTTTACCTGCGCGAGTTTGGGAGCAGTAAAATTTATTG
>JAOUFE010000087.1 GCA_029858425.1 Spirochaetia bacterium
TGTTCGGGGGAGTTCGGCAAAGTGATCGTTTGTTGGACAAAATGGAACCCATTGACCGTTTATGTAAATTTCCACCCACTGGTGTATCATTTTTTTTGGGCTTTTGTTTAATATGATTCCCCCAACGACCCTTGCCGGAAGTCCCAGGTTTTGCACCATCGCCACATATAAACGGCTCTTACCGTTACAACTTCCCTCACCCAGCGTCAGACAGCTCTCGGCATCGAGAATTCCTGAAAAATTCACATATTTAATATCGTGAATAATATAATGATGAATAGCCTTGATTTTTTCATACAGGGAATTTTTATTTTCCGTTATTTTTCGCAGCTGGTTTTTTATAGCCACAGAATCTGTTTGAATATCTTTGGGGCCCTTGAGATAGGGTTTAACAGATTCCGGAATAAAGCCCTCAATACGGGTTTTTTCATCAAAGTTGTATTTTATGTGATGACTTTTTATTACCGCAGAATACTGCATTCGATTGTCGCCAGAAATTTTATGGGAAAGCCATGCAACTTTTCGATTGTCCCCGTCATTGTTAATTGAAAAAGTAAAGGAGTCCGAAATTCCCTGTTCGCGAATTACCGTTTGTTTGGCATTGTTGACAGGAGCAAAGGTTTTAATCTGGATTGCACCCGGTCGGGTATTTTTTGTATTGATGGTCAGGGTTAATTTATAACCTTTTTCGGGTATAATGGATTCCAGGTTGTAATTATAAATCCATATTTTTATGAAAATAATAACAACGGGAACCAGAATAAAGACCGGCGCAATATAGCGCCAGTCAGTAAATATTTTTCTCATAATTTGTACGCAGCTCCACCCATGATTGAGTAATTGGTGAAATTAAAATCAATATTGTAGTTCTTTTTTGCAGGATTGACTCCCGAAACATACGCGGGGTAATTGGTTTGCTTGATAAACATTCCAGCTTCAATGAAGCTTTCTATATGCTTGTTAAACTCGTACTTCATGTTTAGATTTGCTTTGGTGTAATATTTATACAAGGTTTTTCCGTCCGTGGTCTTCAGAGGATCGAAACTGTTGACGGGGTCAAAAAACTGAAGCGTTTCGGAAAATTTTAAAGTATATCTAAAATTTCCAATCTTGTGGGCAACCTCAATTCCAGGTTCAATGCCGGTATACGAATAGTATCCCTGATAAAGATCAGAATTCAATTCAACTCCAAAAAATGGTTTCACGCTGAGATTTTTTCCAAATTTTATTAATACACCAAGGGCGCTGGTATTCATCATTTTGCTAAACAGAGGATTTGGAGTCTTTTTGTAGTTTGTTTTTCCGGTGACCGAATCGCGCGCCAGTTCATAATCGTAGGAACGATATTCAAAATCGTTTGCCAATGAAATATACAGTTTTTTGGAAATCCTGTACGTCATTTCTATTTGGGCAGCATAGCCTGTATAAGCCGAAGGCGTAAGGTGCGTTGGATTAATTTGCGTAAAAAGTGGGTCAATATACTGCAGGTTTCGAATATAGCGGAGGTTTATTGAAAACGGTAATGCCTTGATTCCGTTATATTCCATGGACAGACCGGGTTCGAGTTTATGATATGAATTGCGGTCTGTAGGAAGATAGGAGCCATACAATGGGTCTGCAGTTCCGCCAAATTGCAATGGGTTTGGCTGATAGAGATCAGGCCATTTTGGGCGCAGTATCCAGTTGTATTTGAAACAGGCAGAAAGATCCAGGTCTCCTTTTGAATATCCTGATTGAAACAGCGTGCGTTGATCAAGATTGTCCAGGGTATACAGGGTTCCTGGAAAGGCGGTAAAAAGCTTTTCACCTTCTGCTTTGTATCGTAGCTTCATATACAGGGTTTTATTTAATTTGACATTTAATTTTCCATCTGCCGACAGATCTACAGCAGGAGAACTCACCCGGTAACTCATGTAGTTTACCGCCTCTCCCGCTGAAGCTTTTAATATCAAATCAAAATCAACGGATTTATTTGAAGAATCGCTTTTTTCCTGTTTTAATTTATCTGAAATTTTTTGATCTTGAACTTCTTCCTCCTGCGCAAATACAGAAATCGCAAGAAACGCAAAACCTACCCCAATAATGTTTAATCTTTTCATAATTTATTCAATAAAGTTTTTCCAGCTTTATTATTTTTCCCTTAAAAATTTTGATTTTGCTGTCCCACCTGCAAAAACCCATCATGGTTTTTTTGCAGGTGCGCTTCAAATATGACCCTTAACAGCTTCATCTTTTCTTTGATGAGGCGTATGTTCAGGAAACCGGACAATTTTTTACTTTGTCCGGAAATTTTCTATTAAAAAACAAATAATTTGTGTTGCGCAAGGATTTTTATGGTCAAAATACTCTGCAATCGAACAAAGGATAATGGAAAAAATCGACAAATCTGATGAAAAATGGAGGAAAACGCTGACTCCCGAACAATATAAAGTCCTTCGGCAAAAAGGAACAGAAGCGCCGTTCTCCGGAATTTTTTATCTAAATCACGAAACAGGTTATTATTGCTGTGCTGGATGCGGGAACGTACTTTTTGATTCCGCCTCAAAATTTGATTCCGGGTGCGGGTGGCCCAGTTTTTCTCTGCCCAAAGATTCCGGTAATGTTGAAGAGGTTGAAGATAATTCCCATGGAATGCATCGCGTAGAAGTAATATGCGCGAAATGCGGCGGCCATCTTGGTCATGTTTTTAACGATGGCCCCAAACCAACAGGTCTTCGATACTGCATTAACTCGATTTCATTGCAATTTATTAAAGGCGGTTAAATGCTGATAAGTTCCTTGATGAATCTTGCCAACCCGGATCTCCAGTCCATAGAGTTTCATTATAGTTACAAAGAAAAACTGAAAAAATTATCAGGGTTTCAGTCGGGGCGGCATTTTCTTCCAAAGTACCATTCAAAATCTCTGGAAGATTTTGTTTCGGGTATTTCCCTGAAAGATATTGAAGATCAAATGCTGGATGTTACCGACAAATTAAGAGGGAACTTGAATCTTGGGGTAAATGATTTTACATATGATGTGAGCAAATCCGGGGGCGGCTTGTTCGAATGTGCATGTCTGACCTTATCGATTCAATGTGCACCTGATCCGGAAAATTTAAACGAAGCGACCCATCAGACAAAACTGTTTTTAAAAAAGGAAGGAATAAGCAGAGCAGATAAAATATTTGCCGCATTTTCTCATTCATTTGCGTTTGCCAGAATATACTTTGCAGAGGCATTAAATTTAAAAGAGTTTATTTATCAGCTTGAAGTTTTCATAAAAAAAGAAACGGAAAATTGTTCATATTACTATGATCCGGCTATTCAGTATCTCGAAATATTATTCAAGATTTCAAACAAGAAAATAATAATGCGCCAGGATCATATGGATATTTATTTTACGGGAGATTTTTCTATTTCTGATTTTATTAAATTATTATAACTCTCACGGAAAGCGATCATTCATCCGAAGTTAAAAAATAAAGTATGACCATGGTTTTCCAAAAATTCTCATCCATTAATATTTCCCTGCTTTCCATTGTGCTCTTTTTTTGCCTGCTTCAATATCCTTCAGCTCTCCAGGTTCCCGGGCTTCGGTCAATAACAAATTTGAGTTATGAAAACCCGGAAATTCAGTCTTTAAGAGAAGAAGTAAAAGAAAACTTGATGCAAAGCGCGAGGGGAAAAACCATAAATCTGGTATTTAGAAAATATGTCTTAAAAAAAAAAGATACATTCTTCACGGTTATGGCAAAAACCATGCTGGATCACGATTCATTATCCAGCATTAACCATCTTGCTTCCTTGTGGGATGTAGAGCCGGGAGCGGTGTGGCTGATTCCAAATATGCGGGGTGTTGCGGTTTATGGGTCTCCGGATGAATTATGTATTAAATACAAAACGTCGGTAGACTCGATCTTTCCGGTGCCCGGGAGTCGCCAGTTATTCTTTATTACCGGGCGCTCGCTGGAACCCTCGGAAAGAAGCTATTTAAATGGTACGGTATTCTTGAAGCCCGTAAAGGGTTTTATTTCTTCCAAATTCGGAGCGAGGATGGATCCATTTTCAAAGAAAGAACAGTTTCACAAAGGAGTGGATATTGCCTGTCCAACCGGTAGCGAGATAGTTGCCTCGGCATCCGGGAAAATTATATTTGAAGGAGAAATGGCAGACTATGGTAAATTAATCATTATAGAACATTCAAACGGCTATCGCACGCTTTATGGACATCTGCAATCCTTTGCCGCAAGAATAAATCAAAGCGTAAAGAAGGGAGACAAAATTGCTCTTTCAGGAGAAACTGGCCACGTAACCGGACCTCATTTGCATTTTGAAGTGCGCAGAAAAGGTCAACCGCAAAGGCCAAGAATGCTGGATGGACTACATCGTGGCCAATAGTTTTTTAGCCTCTTCTCGAACAAAATAGCTTGGCGAATTTCTGGAAAGATGCCAGAGTCTCTGGCGAACTTCATCATTATTATATTCGACAAGTTCCTGCAAAATTACGATCAGCACGCTTGTATTATCCACATGAAATGACCGTTTGTACATAAATGGGAATGCCCTTGCATCGTCGTACCATTTCAGGGTTTTATAAACCTCTCTTAAAACCTGTGTGTTTGCCTCAAACAATAATGCAACGATATTAAAAAAATAATCTTTATTGTTTTTTTCTTCCCTATACTGGCGTATACTTTTAACTGTACATTCTTTTACCATCCAGTCCCTGTCTCTCAAATTCAAAATCAAAAAAGGGAGATCTTCAATCCGGGGGGAGGCTGAAATTTTTTGGCAGCTTTTCCATCGCACTACCGGGTTGCTATACCTTAGAAGGGGATAAAGTATGGATTTATAATCTTCGGATGATTTTTCGGGTATACTGTCCAGAGCCGCAATGACAACAACAGCTTCGGATTCCCGAAAAGCCAATTCATAAATTTCGTAGGGTACGATATAATTTTCTCCGCGCTCAAATACATTTATTTTATTGTCCCATGAAAGATGACTGAACTCGTCTGCTGATATATTGACGCTTGTTTTAATTTGTTTACTGGCGCATCCGGCGAATAAAATTGCGAGGCAAAATCCAATTGCATATTTTTTTATTAGTAGCGCCATTTTTTAATGTTTTGCAATGAAACCCATGACTACTGTATTCGTCCGGTAAGTTTTTTTTGTACCTTGCGGGATCCAAAAAACATTTCCTGCGAACAGAGTCAGTCGCATAATGAAACCCTGTGGCAATTATTTTTCTTTGTATTCAATATATTAAGCATATAAAGAGTTGCAACAAAAATGACCGCCGCAAAACACGATCTGCGATTATTTTTGTTTTTTTTTGGACTTGTTTACAGCAATATTTTCAGCCAAAACAGCGGACCGATCGGTCCTGAACAAAAATTCCAGATTCAGATTGAAGATGAGATGGAAGAGGGCGTTACTTCATCTTCTGATAAAAAAGAGGGACAGGAAATAATTGTATCTGGTCAGGATGAACAGTTAATTCGTACTCAAAAAAGCGATACTACATTTATTTCCCCTACCGACGCTTCTTCCATCAGATGGATTGACGACAAAAGCCAGCTCGACAAAGATGGAAAAAGCCATCAGAAGAGCAGCGAAAAAAGCGGGGACATTGTTCCGGCCTACGGAAGCTATAATAATTTTCTTCTGAATCTTAATATTGTAAAAAGCGATAAATTTGGCTTGTATCAGCTAAAGTATCTTCACGACAATTCCATAGCCGAAGGATTTAATGGCAAAGAGCTTTCCAACAGCGAAAAATCTCTGGACAGTCTCAAGATTGCCCTCGGGCAGCGAATTTTGCCATTTTATACAATTTATTTTGAGGCAAACTATGAAGGGGATACCATTGGATTCCAGAAAAATCCCGACTATTCAGGACTGCTGCGAAGATGGGGCGGATTCAATATTCAAAACCAGTTTAAACAGGGAAATCAGCAGGTGCTCAATATAGATCTGACGGGAAACTATCTTCAATCAAAATTTAAAGCACAAGCGCTTCCCGAAAGTAATCCTCTATACCTGAACGGAAGCGGAAATCTCCAATGGATGTATATTTTCAACAACAAAATAAGCATTGAGGCTACGGCCGGTTATGACTATTTATTCCTCAAGGATATTAACCTGTCAGAAAATCAGGCATCAACTGTAAATTCGGAGTTGTTTTTTTCCTTTCCGCTAACTCGAACTTTTCTGGGGCCATCAAAAAATATTCCATGGCAGCTCGACCTGAAAATCGGAGGGGGAGGTTTTTATAAGGATGGCGTAAAAATTCAACCCGTGGCAACAGCATGGCTTGACAGCAAATTTAGTTTCTGGAATTCGCGCATCCAGGTAGAAAAAGCCATTCAAAATTTTGTTACAGATTCTTCGCGTCTCCATGACTATTATGAAAGTCCCGTATACTATCAGCTTCCGCAAAGTTACTGGAATTATTTTTGGGAAAACGCATTTACTTTTAACAAAGAAAGCTCACTAAAAATCCGAACAGGGTATAAACAATTTGTAGTTTATTATAATCCCCAAATCGGCTCAAATTTTCTTTACACAAACTCCCCGGCAACCTATAATGAAATGTATGCAAGGTTGATGTGGGAATATTCCTTTATCAGATCTTTGCTACTGGAAACAGCCCTGGATATAAATTATTCGCCTATTCGTATGAACATGATTCCTGTATATTCATTTCTTGTTGTTCTCAATTATGATACGGAAAGACTGGACGCGGCTATTTCTGTAAGGGCGGTGGGACAAAGAAATCTGAACAGCATTTCTCTCCCGGATTATTTCCTCGTCGGAGCCAATGTCAAGTACTGGATCAGCCCATCGTTTGCAATCATGGCGAGCGTAGAAAATTTGCTGAACCAGAATTATATCCAGTTTTATCCATATCCCGAATCAGGAATAAAAATATTTGCGGGGTGTTACATAAAATTATAATGGAAGACTGTGACTGCATTAAAACCCGAAATACCCATGATAGAAGTCTGTGATGTGGTGAAGAGCTACAAAGATCAAATTGCGGTAAACAAAGTAAATTTTGTCATTAACCACGGCGATTATGTTGCCCTCCTTGGACCCAATGGAGCGGGTAAAACCACCATCATTGAAATGATCGAAGGTATTATTAAACCAGATTCAGGGGAAATTAAAATCGACGGACTAAAATGGGCTGGTAATGAAAAATATTTAAAATCCATACTTGGCGTTTCGCTTCAGGAAACCAGATTTATGGACAAGCTAACAGTACAGGAAACCCTGAAACTTTTTTCGGCATTGTATAATACCAGCCATGACCGTGTAGACGATATTATCAGACAAACCGGTCTTGGTGAAAAAAAGAACAGTTATGTAGATAATTTATCAGGCGGGCAAAAACAAAAGCTGGCCATTGGAATATCCCTGTTAAATGATCCAAAAATATTGCTTATGGATGAACCCACGACAGGGCTTGATCCGCAGGCGCGCCGTGAGATCTGGGATATTTTAAAAGCCCTGAAGCTTCAAGGGCGAACCATGATCCTTACCACGCATTACATGGAAGAAGCCGAATATCTCTGCGATAAAATTATTATGATGAATTCAGGTAATATTCTGGCCGAGGGCAATCTCAGAAATTTGCTGAACAGACATGCGGAAGGGGGCATTATTGAAATTACCGCCGAAACCGAACCAAACGCTCTTGCGCTTTACGATTTGATAAACAGCATCAATGGTCTTTGCCAGATAAGCGAAAAAAAAGTTTATATGAAAAGCGCAACCCCCGTTCCTCTTCTCAAGAAAATTCTTTCGCTTGCTGAAAAAAATGATATTCCAGTTAATAATCTTCAATGCAGATCCATGACACTTGACGACCTTTTTATTTTAATGGCTGGACGGCATTTACATGAATAGAACCATAAAGCAGTTGATCGTTGTGCAAATGAAAGAGTACTGGCGGGAACCAGAAGTTTTGTTCTGGACGCTGGGGTTTCCCATTATGGTAGCTTCAGTATTGAGTCTGCTGTATTCTTTTAAGCCGGCTGTAAATTACAAGGCGGCCATTATAGAATATCATGCCCGGACAGATTCGGCGATAGCAAAAAGAAATATTCCGTTTACAGATACCCGTGAAATTGTAATCCCCGGAAAGAGCAGCCGGAAAATCAGTCTTGAGAGAATGACCATGCAAAATGCTGAAAAAGCCTATCAGTCGGGGAAGATCGAAATTATTATTGAAATTAAAGATGGCTCTACAGTCCAGTACTATTTTGATCCCGCCAACGAGCGAACGGAAAATCTTTATCTTTGGATAGACCATACAGTTCATGAAAATAACGACGGGATTGTATCTAAAATTGCACCTCTGAGCCAGAGGGGAAGCAGATATATAGACTATCTGATACCCGGATTAATTGCGCTGGGAATTATGAACGCCACGCTCTGGGGAATTGGTTGGACGCTTATCGAGTTTCGCATTAAAAAGTTTCTCCGAAGAATGATTGTTACACCCATGAAGAAACTGGATTTTATGTTGTCCATCTCCTTAACGCGGCTTTTGTTGAGTATTATTGAAGCCGGGATATTAATTATTTTTGCACATTATGTTTTTGGCGTTTCCATGCAGGGAAATCCTCTGGTGTTTGCATTCGTATTTTTATCCGGTCATGTGGCCTTTAGCGGAATGAGTATCCTGATGGCCTCGCGCGCCAATAATACACGGGTAGCCAACGGACTAATCAATATCATTACCATGCCCATGTTTTTACTTTCAGGAGTTTTCTTTAATTACCACAGTTTTCCCGACTGGATGATTACCTTGATTCAATATTTGCCGTTAACCGTTCTTGCGGATTCTCTGCGAAATGTTTTTTTATTTGGAGGGGGTATGGCGAACGTAATTTTTCCCGTTTCGTATCTCCTGACATTTGGAGCTGTGTTTTATTTGTTAGGCTTGAAGATGTACCGGTGGTACTAACTCTCATAAATTTTTTTCCTTAAGCGCAGCCCATGCTCAAGCCTCACGGGGAGAATTGCAGCTCATCTTGAAAACAGATTGACTGCTTATCGCAAGAACAAACCAAGAACCTGAATGGAGCTTTTGACCGGAATATTGACCGGATCGGACTTCCAGACCGTACCGATGCGAAATCCTATTCCTTTTTAGCGGCAAATTTATGGAAGAAATCGTCAATATCAAACGTACATTTTTATCTGCGGTTATTCGCCTTGCAATACTCGCAACAGTACTTATGGTTCCCGTAGCCATGTATATGAAATTATACCTGGTCTGTATTTCACAGTTGATACTGGTTGCCGGATTTATTACCGCAGACTATTATGTCCGATGGAAACTGGATAATTTTACGCTTGCTTCCGTGCTTTCCCTCGGGCTTGCATTTCTTGCAACAGCTCTTGTCGCTATTCTCGGGGATCGCGATATTTTCTTCTGGTTTTTGCTTTTTCCTCCGGCTTCCATGTTTGCTCTTGGCGTAAAAATTGGATTAAGATGGAATATTTTTTCGCTGCCTGCTATTTTTTTCCTTTTGGTTAACCAGATTATCAGTCAGAAGCTCCCGTACACTTCAGCAATCGTCATTTTTTCAAGTTATACATCTTTATTCTTGATATCCTATTTTCTGGAAAAGGCAAGGCAAACCATCGAAAACAAACTGGAAACAACTACAATGACTGATTTTTTGACCAATGCAAAAAACAGAAGGGGATTTGACCATGAATTGCGTCTTTTAATTGAGAGCTCCCGGAGACATTATCAGCCATTTTGCCTTTTGTTTATTGATCTGGATCACTTTAAGGCGGTAAATGACCGGTATGGTCACGATATCGGCGATGAAGTATTAATCGTCTTTACGAAGCTCATTCAGGAAAGTCTCCGCATCAATGATGAAGCCTTTCGTACGGGTGGGGAAGAATTTGCAATAATATTGCCCCAAACAGAAATATCCGGAGGAAGAACCTTTGCCGAGCGGTTGCGGCAAAGTATAAAAACATTTGAATTTCCCTGTATTAAAACCATCACGGCAAGCATGGGGCTGGTTCAGTTTTATCCGGACACCAAACGGGATGACCTGTTAAAAGGCGCCGACAAAATGCTCTACCTTGCCAAAGACAGCGGAAGGGATCGGATCGAATCAGAAAAATTCCTGGCCGAAACAGCCTGAATTTCAAGCTCCTGCCCATGTTCTAACCTTTTTGCCTGCTTTTCTCGAAATTTTTTGTTTGCCATATCCATTCTGATTATCATAACGGTATCCGGGGAACCCATTTTTATGCACAAACCAAAATTTATCGTTTTTTTAGCCTTTTTGTTTTTTTGCCCGGCGATAATCACAGCGCAAGAAAAAAAAGAAACAGAAAAAGCAGGTCCAGCGAAAGAAGACGAGCTGGCCAGGGTAAGTATCATACCCTTTGAAGACAGAACCAATTCAAACAACTTTCAGTATATGGCCGAAAGTCTTACTGATGCCATTAATTCATCCATGATAAAGGATTTTTCCTACAATCGAGTCGATACTGCCGACGTAAAAAAATCCATGTATAATATGCAGCAGGAAACTTTAAAGAATAAAGTAAAAATTAAACCCTCCCAAAAACCCGTCAAAAAAAATGACGCGAAGCAATCGGAAACGAAAAAAGAAAAAACAGAAGAACAACAGCAGCTTGATGATGATCAACTCATCCTCGTAAAAAAGATGGCCAAAGATCTGAAATCGGATATTGTGATTTATGGCAATTATTTATACGACGATAAAACCAATGAAATTGTATTTACGGTATCCCTTTACCTGGTCTTGTCTGATTCAGTAAAAGAACTGGATGAAACCAGAAATGTGGTGGATAATACAATATTCAAGGCCACTCAAAAAGTTTCAAAAAACCTGGTAACTGAAATTCATAATATGATTGAAGAGGCTGAAAGGTTGGCCAATGAGCGCGCCGGGAAAAAAGAAACCGCCGAACCAAAGAAAGATGAAAAGCAAACCAAGGTGAAAGAAAAAGTGGCTCTTACCAAAAAGGTCGCCATGGCTACAGCTCTGGACTGGTCTTCGAAAAAATTTTCAATTGGCCTTATGCCGGGTTTTTTAATCAACGACATTTCGGCGAAAAATTGCTCTGTGTGTGAAACGCCTTTAAATTTGGCGGCTCGCTTCTGGATCATACCCAATGTATATCTGGGCGCCAATTTAAGCGCTGGCTGGATTAACGCAAAAACGATTCCTTTGATTTCAGGAGCGCCGGAATGGACTTCTTTTACCGGACTTGCCTTTGCAGGATATTCCATACCGGCAGGACGCTGGCTTTTTAGCGCCGATATTGGAGGAGGATATTATCTTATTCTTGACAATGCAAAAAATTTAATGTTTAACCCAATATATGGAGCCAGACTTGGAGTTGAGGTATTGCTGGCCGATTTTTTATCAATTGGTTTGTCAGGCAATGCACATATGTATTATGATAGCCCCAAACCGGTATATATGTACGGACTATTATTCTCAATAAATTTTGTAATGTAAAAAAGGTAGCAAATATGAAAAACTGGAAAAAGATTCTAAAATGGTTTATTATCGGACTTTTTTGCATATTTACAGGTCTGGCCTGTTATTCATGGGGGTTGTTTGATCTTTTGGGAGGCGCCTGCGTTTTTGACAAAAGCGCTTTTGACTCAGCATGTATGCTTGAATAATATTTCTTGATGAAAATGTTTTAAAGGAGATGATAATGAAAAAAAAGTTCATATGGATTTCAGGAATGCTTGTAATAACAGGGGTTATTATGGCGCAGGTACCCAACACATTTAAGGCCGGCGACAAGCTCAGCTCGGCAAAGTTAAATGAAAATTTTACGTATTTAAGCAAGATCGTAAAAGACGGCCTTGGAAATACCCTGGGGCAGCTTGCCGTTGCAATTCCAAGTCAAATTTATGTATTGAACAGCAATGGATACCGCTTTGGTATTAATATCGATGGCAGTGTTTCTTCCGGTGGCGGCAGC
>JAOUFE010000196.1 GCA_029858425.1 Spirochaetia bacterium
AATATCGAGTTCATGCCCAAGCTCATGAATCAGCCGAATCGTAATATAACCCAATATTGTAATTGACAGTTCATTCCCGGCGAGATTGTTGTGTTTGTGCGAAAAGCAACGGCAATAATGTTATTCTTGGGCATTGCTTTTGCGGGCATCAGCCCGGCATTTGGTTTTCATCTGCATGAAGACCATGACCTTGGAGAGACATATCATAGCCATGAAATCCAAAAACAAGATAATCATAAACATGATACCGGCAATAACTTAACCGGTAAAAATCAGGCAGGTATGGCCGATGAAACGCTTCTTCAGCGTCTTATGGGACAAACATTGACCGATAGTTCAAAATCATCTATTCCTGAAAAAAAGTATGCTGCGAGTGATCTGCCACATTCTGGTTTGGTTGGCTCCAAATATACATTTAGAGGCCACCCACAAATTTCATATTGGCACAAAAACAAACCGCCCACAGGCATACCTTTTCATATCTCAAAATCAATTTCATCCCGCGCTTCCCCATTCTAAAATAAAGGGAACATGAAAATCCAGGTGGGCATTGAGGGGTACCCTCAATACTCAATCCTGTTTTTCATGTTCCATTTAATAAATTTTATTTCTTTTTCAAGCTTGTAAAAAACACAGTTTAAATTATTATTTCAGGATGTCTTATGATTAAAATATTAAAGTACTTATTTTTTCTAATTCTGTTTACGCCGGTATTTGCCCAGGAGACGTACACATTACAAAAGCTTGTCGGAATTGCCTTGGAGAATTCCCCATTAATTCAAGCCAAATATCTTGAATGGAAATCTTTTGATGGCGCCATTCAACAAGCCGGGGCATGGCAAAACCCGTCCATTAGTTCTGATCTTGGCTATAAAACATTGGGATCGTCTACCGGCTATGGTTATAGTATAGGCATTTCACAGCCTTTTTATTTCCCGAACAAGCAGCGAATACGCGGCGAAATACAGGAAACCTTCAAGGCAGATACAAAAGTCGATCTTGAAGAAATAAAAAAATTTGTATCCAGAAAAGTCATCTTTCTATCTTTTGCCTATAATGAAGCCGCCGAACATGCCGCACATCTCGAAGAAAAACGCGAGCGTTTGAAAATCATTCACCAGTATCTGGGCAGCCGCCCTTTTGTATCTGCGCAAAAAAAGATTGAAAAGACAATTGTTGAAAATAAAATATTTCTGGTAGAAAAAGAAATTCTGAAAATAAAAAATGAGAAGAAAAAAGTCTGGGAAGAGCTCAATCTTTATCTTGGCCTTGAAGCTCCCGTTGAAATTCAGGTGAAATGGTTTTCGCGCGGCATAGAGTTGAGCCTAAAACATCTGAGAAATGAACTAAGACAAAATTCACAGTTAATGGCTCAGGATAATAGTTTAAACCGAAAAAACCTGCAAAAAAAACTGGCCGGTCTGGAAAAGTTTCCCGATTTCAGTCTTTCTGCCATCTATTCCGAAGAAAAAACCGTTCAAACGGAACGATTTATTGGCGGCGGCATTACGTTTAATTTACCGCTCTGGAATCGTAACCAGGGCGCAGTTTCTCAATATGAAGCGGAAATATCAAGTATAGAATTAAACAAATCTTTTCTGGAAAAAAAAATTACCTCTGAATTAAATACATTGTTTATTGATTATGAAAACCGGCGCTCGCTAATTAAAAAATACCCGGTCAGTTTGATAGAAGAAATTCACAAGCAGATTGCCTTTGTCGATGAGGAATTCCGCAAGGGCAGAATTGAAATCCTGACCTACCTTGAATTCGAACAGAGCTCGTCGGATATGCACAATGTTATTTTTGAATCTCAATTGGGTTACGTAGAAAGTTATTTGAATCTGTTGGCTATAACGGGAAGTCAGGATTTTCAGGAGGAGAAATAATGCTAGGTCAGTTACAGGAAAAAATTCTGCAAAATAAAACATGGGTTTTACTTTTTATCGTATTTCTGGTCGTATATGGAATCAGCTCCATGAACCAGATTGCCATTGACGCCGTGCCAGATATTACAAATATACAGGTTTTGGTAAATACAAAAACAGGCGGTCTTGACCCCCAACAGGTTGAAAAAACAATCACCTATAAAATTGAAAACGAGATGGCGGGTATTCCGCGCGTAATCGATGTACGCTCGCTTTCCAAATTTGGCTTATCGCAGGTGGTCGTTGTTTTTAAAGATGGAACCGACATATACTGGGCAAGGCAGCAGGTATCCGAAAAACTACAGTCCGTTAGCGGAGAACTACCCCAGGGAATTACTCCCCAACTTGGACCCATTTCTACGGGTCTGGGCGAAGTTTTCATGTATGTTGTGCTGCCAAAAGAAGGCTCGGCGCTTGAAAAAAAACCTGAAAAAGAGCGCCTGCTTTATCTTAGAACCATTCATGATTTTGTCATTAAACCTTACCTCAAGGCGCATATCGACGGTATCGCCGAAGTGGACGCAACCGGCGGTTATCAAAAAGAAATTCATATCGACTTTCATCCCGGAAAACTGGAAACCTATGGCGTTACGCTTAACGAAATCCTTGACCAGCTAAAAACCGTTGGGAATAAATTTGGCGGAGGGTACATTGAAAAAGACAATAAAATGATTATTGTGCGAACCCATGGCGAAGCCAGCATGGAAGCTTTAAAAAATATTCCCGTAAAACTCAATGTTTTTGGAAATGCGGTTCGCATCAAAGATCTTGCCGAAGTCAGACAGGACAATACCCAGAGAGTGGGCGCTGCAACGTATAAGGGAAAGGAAACCGTATTGGGCATTGTTTTAATGCTCATGGGCGAAAACAGCCGAAAAGTAGCGATGGAAGCGAAAAAGGCGTTG
>JAOUFE010000197.1 GCA_029858425.1 Spirochaetia bacterium
GTATTTAAGCAAGATCGTAAAAGACGGCCTTGGAAATACCCTGGGGCAGCTTGCCGTTGCAATTCCAAGTCAAATTTATGTATTGAACAGCAATGGATACCGCTTTGGTATTAATATCGATGGCAGCGTTTCTTCCGGTAGCGGTAGCTCTGGCGGCTCATCGGTAATTAGACAGCCGGCAAGCGGCTGCACCGCGGCAAATACGATAGGTTGTTATTATTCGGATGCTACTTGCAGTATCGCTGGCTTATTACCGGCAAATGCAATCTATGCCAATTTGATGCCAGGCGGGGTTACCTACGATTCAATAACATTAGCCCTGTATTATGTGGATAAAAATGCAGTTGTAACACCGGTTTCAGTATATTCGAGTTCAGCTGCAATGTGTACTTTCATGTTTATAGCCAATGTCGGGACCATTAACGACCCGGCTATAACCGGCGTACAGCCTTCTTATCCGTTACCGATTACTATTGTAAATCAATAGCGAATTAAAAAAAGGGGAAAAGTCTTTCCCCTGCCTGCGAAAGGCATTTACAGAAACGCACGGTAGTGCATCTCTGCAAATGCCTTTCTTCGGCACCCCTTTCATTTTTTGAGCATGCTCATAATATTATAATAATCTAATAAAAAAAACTTGCGGTTTTGAATGGATTATATAATAGTGTCAATAATTAGTATATTGTAATAACCTGAATCAGGAGATATTTTGTCGTCGAGATTTTCGAATATCTTCATTACAATAACGGGAAGGAAAAATGTCAACAAAAAACGATAAAAAATTTTTAAATCCAACGCCTGTACTGGAGCAACTTGAAAGCGGTCCATGGCCAAGTTTTATTAAAGGCTTTAAAGAGTACGGCGAAAAATCAAAAAAGCCAATATTGCGGGGTCTGATTGATCAGCTTGAATATTCGTATCAAACCAAAACCGGATACTGGAAGGGCGGTACGGTTGGCGTAGCCGGCTATGGTTCGGGTGTAATCAGTCGTTTTTCCATGATACCGGAAAAATTTCCCGAAGCAAGGGAGTTTCATACGGTCAGGGTTCAGCCAACGCCCGGGTTTCATTATAATACAAAAGAATTGCGCGAACTATGCGACGCATGGGAAGAACACGGATCAGGAATCATGACCATGCATGGTCAAACCGGCAATCTTCAATTTGTGGGCATTCACGAAAAAGAAGTGCAGCCGTTTTTTGACAAAATAAATGAAAAGGGATGGGATCTTGGAGGAGCGGGAGCTGCTACCCGTACCGGTAACGCATGCGTTGGTCCTGCGCGATGCGAAATGGCGTGTTATGATACCCTGGAAACCATGTTTCAGGTAATGAGCCATTATGTAGATCAGATACACAGGCCGGAATATCCGTATAAAATGAAGTTTAAATTTTCAGGCTGTCCCAACGACTGCAACAATTCCATTCAACGATCCGATGTTGCGACCATCGGCGTTTGGAAAGATAAAATTGCCATAGACCCAAATGAGGTAAAAAACTATATTGCAAAACTGGGCAAGGATTATCTTGTGAATCATGTTGCCATGCGTTGCCCAACCGGCGCCATTGAGTTTAAAGACGACAGCATGAAAATTGACAATGAAAATTGTGTGCGATGCATGCATTGTCTCAACGTAATGACAAAAGCCCTGTCCATTGGCAAAGAACGGGGAGTATGCCTGTTAATGGGCGGAAAGGGGCATTTGAAAGTAGGCAATATGCTTGGCTCAATGATTGTACCATTTTTCAAAATGGAAAACCAGGAGGACATGCATAAATATATAGAGTTGCTGGATCGCATTATCAACTGGTGGGCCGATTCGGCTCTGGACCATGAAAGAATCGGAGAAACGATGGAAAGAGTGGGCATGCAGGAGTTTCTTGCGGCAGTAAAACTGGAAGCAAATCTTGATATGGTAAGCTATCCGCGCGACAATCCGTTTTTTAAAGCGGAATACTAAAAAGAAAATAAGGAAAAGAGGAGAAATATATGTCTACAACTACCTATGAAAGAAAATGGCAAACCATCGAATCTGGCGTCAGGCACCATAAAGATTCGCTGCATCCGGTAATTAAAAAAAATTATGGAAAATGGAAATACCATGAAAGACCCCGACCGGGAGTTTTAAAGCATGTGGCTGAAAGCGGCGACGCGATTTTTACTGTAAGGGCCGGAACCCAGCGTCAGGTAACAGTTGACACCGTTCGTTTTTTGTGCGACCTCGCAGACAAGTATGCAGATGGTTTTCTTCGTTTTACCGTTAGAAATAATGTCGAATTTATGACCCCCAAATGGGAAAACGTAGAACCGCTGATCAAAGACCTTGAAACAGCAGGCCACCCTGTTGGAGGAACCGGAAATTCTATTTCAGCGGTAGCGCATACTCAAGGCTGGATTCATTGCGACATTCCGGCTACCGATGCCTCAGGAGTAAATAAAAGCATGATGGATTCTCTGATTAACGATTTTATCAAGGAAGAAATGCCAAACCGTGTGCGTCTTTCTACTTCTTGCTGCGAAATTAACTGCGGCGGTCAGGCAGATCTTGCCGTCATTGTTCAGCACACCCGTCCGCCTCGTATCAATCATGAAATTCTCGGAAGTATTTGTGAAATGCCCAAAGCCGTGGCTCGTTGTCCTGTTGCAGCGATTCGCCCAACGGTAGTAAACGGGAAAGCATCGCTCATGGTAGTTGAAGAAAAATGCATTGTATGCGGAGCATGCTTTGGAGCCTGTCCCGCAATGGAAATCAATCATCCCGAACATTCCAAACTGGCAATCTGGGTAGGCGGAAAACA
>JAOUFE010000088.1 GCA_029858425.1 Spirochaetia bacterium
CCTGTATGAGTTACGTCAGGGATCGATTGGAGGACAACAATAAAATACCGAGATTAACAGAATTGATGCGACTTAAAGCAAAAACTATTTCTGCAAATACCCCCGCTTTTTGAGCAGTTACATTTTTTGTTAGAATTCTCGTATGAATATTTCTTGCCTGTTCAAATGGTTTTTTTCTTTTGTCTTGAAAGCATTTCATTGCCGTTTTTAATGTGGCGCAGACAGAAATCTGTCTGCGCTGCCGGCGGTGAAAATCCTCAAACCGACTACTCCATCCAGCAAACAATTTCTTCAAGGGAAACCCGTGCAGGCGAAAATGTTGCTTTTGGATCATTGAGATCAGGCAATCCAGCGGACATACCAAGAATCAGGCGATTATGATCGCCAATACCCAGAAATTGTTTCACCTGGGAAGAATAGTCTGTTAAAAATGCCTGCGGAACGCTTGCCATACCCCTTGCATGAAATCCAAGCATAATATTTTCGATAAACATTCCCATGTCAAGAATCGACCAGAGACCCAGCGAGGCGTCTTGAAAAAAAAACAATACAACCGGAGCGCCATAAAACTGAAAATTGGCCATCCGTGATTTACGCGGAGCATCAGGATCGCCGGGTTGAATACCATAGGCCTGGATTCTTTTTGCAATAGTATTTTTTATGCGAGTCGCATTTATTTCAGGCCATTGCAGCGCCTCTGGAATATCCGGTTGAATACTGACATTTTGATTTAGCAAGTCCAAAAGAAGTTTACTCAATTCATTTTTTTTATTTCCCGAGACAACGGCCACCTGCCAGGGCTGGCTGTTTTTATACGAAGGCGCGCTCATGGCATCGATGATAACCATTTCAATTTCCTTTCTGGGTATCTCTGTTGGCAGAAACTTGCGGCAACTTTTACGGGTTTTAATAGCCTCGGATGTATCCATAATTATTTTTTATTGACTCCCCTGGCTATTTGTCAATCCGTTTTTAAATTAATTTGCCAAAACTGAATTTTCTGACTATACTGATTTATCAATATTTGTTAAAGAGGATATATACAATACATGAGTACTGACGATAGTTGTTTTCGCGTGGAATCTATGGTTACTGTTGACGAACGGGGGCAAATGGTTCTTCCCAAAGATGTTCGCGAAAAAGCCGGTATTTTTCCAGGAGAAAAGCTGGTTTTAGTCACTTGGGAAAAAGAAGGATCTGTGTGCTGCATTTCTTTAATGAAGGCCGATGAACTCATGGGTATGGTAAAGAAAAATCTGGAACCCATGCTACAGCAACTGACTCCTGGAAATAAACCATGAAATTTACGCCGGTACAGAAATCCGCCAATCCTGAATTTCTTTTGATCAATCCAGTTAGAATTTCTCCTTCTACTTCTTCCACTTCAACAAGAAAAATCATGGAAACCAGTTCTGTCTGGAGTTGGAAAGATTACGTCGGACAAATTCTCGCCAGAACCACTTCTGCCCGCAATACCTATCTGGTACAACCCGGATTATACCGCCTTGGCAACCCGGACGAGAGTTCGCTTGTTCTTGCAAGCGCCAACTACAAACTGAGTTTTGACAAACTGAGAAAATCTCTTCCAGGTCAAAATCTCTGGATTTTGGTTCTGGACACAAAAGGCGTCAATGTCTGGTGCGCCGCCGGCAAGGGAACTTTTGGTACCGGAGAATTAATAAGGCAAATACAAAATGTTCGCCTTGATTTGATTGTTCGACATCGAAAAATAATTGTTCCCCAGTTGGGAGCCCCGGGAATCAAGGCCAGCGAAGTTAGAAAATTATCGGGATTTTCGGTAATATTTGGGCCGGTCTACGCCAGAGATATCATTGAGTTTATCCGCCTTGGACTCAAGGCTCCAGACTATATGCGAAAAATTCATTTTAATTTTGTCGACCGGATTATCTTGACTCCCATGGAATTTATTCCTGCCTTTCGGTATTTTCCCTGGTTTGCGCTTCCGGTAATATTTCTTTTCAGCCTCAAAAGCTCCGGCTTGATGTTCCATGACGCCATCTTGGGCAGTACGCCGTATCTCATCAGCGCTTTGGCCTCTATCTTTGCCGGCGCTTTTGCTACGCCCGTATTGCTCCCTTTTATTCCGACAAAATCATTTTCAATCAAGGGATGGATTGTGGGACTAATCATGGCGCTAACAGTATCTTCTTCCATGGGTTGGTTGACCGCTGATTCGAGATTCCTTTTACCGGTTTTTGTTTTTATTTTTATTCCCGCCATGAGTTCCTTTATCGCCCTTCAATTTACGGGATCCACCACTTTTACCAGCATGTCGGGAGTAAAAAAAGAATTGCGTTATGCATTGCCGGTTTACAAGATTCTGGCGGCGATCTGCATACTATTGGTCATTGCCGACAAAATTCATATGGAAGGTTACCTGTGAAATATTTATTGGATGTTACCACCCTTGCCTACAAAGAAGAACTTTGTACCGGCTGCAAAAAATGCACCGAAGTATGTCCGCATGGGGTTTTTGCCATGGAAAACAAAAAAGCCCGCTTTATCGATCGGGATCGGTGTATGGAATGCGGAGCCTGCGCCCTCAACTGCGATTCGATGGCATTAACCGTGGAAACCGGCGTTGGTTGTTCTGCTGCAATATTGAAAAGTATGATCACCGGGTCGCCCGCAACCTGTGGATGCGATTCCCCGAATTCTGGCGGTTGCTGTTGATAACAGGGGGAGCCTGTTGAAAAGCCTGAATTGAGACGAGATAACTCCTTGTTACAGGATTTCAGCTTTTTTTTTCGTTTGTATTACCATCATCAAATTTATTTAAATTGGCGTGTTTTTGGGCCGCGGAGCGACCCAAAAACACGCATTTTAATACATTTTGATCGGATTATTGAGGTTCATGCCCATGCTTATCCCCTTATTTCAGGTTCGGGTTTACTCATATAAACCGGTTTGACAGGTTGTATTTCATCGACAATCTGCCTTATGAGGACGGCAGAAAAACTACTAAATGACTTAAAAAATCTGCAAAAAGAAGTAGAAGACAAACTCGGCATTACTGAAGATCAAAAAGATCTTGAAAATATTCATATCGAATTTTTGGGAAAAAAGGGGAAATTGACGAGTATATTAAAAGCTCTTGGTTCGGTTTCGGGCGAAGAGCGCGGTAAGATTGGAAAAATCGCCAATGAACTAAAAGCAACTTTGGAAAACAGCATCGATCAGCGACGCGGCGACTTGCGAAAACAATACTATGAAAAACTAAAAGATACGGAATGGTTTGATGCTACCGTATTACCGCCGCGATTTCCTGCCGGTTTCCATTTTGGAGAAACAGCCGGGCATATCCATCCCATCAGCGCCATGCAAAAAAAACTGGAAGATATTTTTACATCCATGGGTTTCAGTATCATGGATGGCCCCCAGATTGAAACCGATTATCATAATTTCGGCGCCCTGAATTTTACCGAAGATCACCCCGCCCGCGAAATGCAGGATACATTTTATACTACCTCGGAACACCTTCTTCGCACACACACCTCGGCGGTTCAAATACGGGGAATGCGAAAGTTGACCCCTCCCATGAGAATGATTGTTCCAGGCAGGGTTTTCCGCTATGAAGAAATCGATGCTTCACACGAGCATACTTTTTATCAAATGGAAGGCATGTTGATTGACAGGTATGTGAGTGTTTCCAATCTTCTACACCTGATGCACACTTTGTTGGGAGAAATTTTTCAAAAACAGGTAGAAGTACGTCTGCGTCCGGGATATTTTCCCTTTGTGGAACCCGGTTTTGAACTGGACATGAAATGTCTGATTTGCGGCGGCAAGGGATGCCCGGTTTGCAAACAAAGCGGCTGGAGCGAAGTGTTGCCCTGTGGGTTGGTGCATCCCAATGTAATAAAATCCGGCGGTCTGGATCCGGAAAAATGGCAGGGCGCTGCTTTTGGTTTGGGGTTAAATCGTCTGGTAATGATGTGGTATGGAATCGAGGATATTCGTTATTTTCAAAATCCAGATCCAGAATTTTTATATCAATTTTAAGCGCAGGAAAAAATGAAACTATCTTATAACTGGATTTCTGATTTTATTGATTTAAGCGATATGAAAATCGCCGATATTGCCGATTTGCTCACCATGAAAACCTGCGAGGTAGAGGAATACTTTGAGTACAGACCGGATCTTGAAAATTTTACAGTAGCTCTGGTAAAAAAAGTCGAAAAGCACACCGAAGCCGACAAATTGCACATATGCACAGTTTATGACGGTAAAAATACGCTGCAAATAGTGACGGGCGCCCCGAACGTAAAAGAGGGCAAGAAATATCCGCTGGCCTCAGTTGGAGCTCTTATGCCGGGAGGGCTTGAAATCAAACCGGCAAAATTGCGCGGTGTTGAAAGCAATGGAATGCTTTGTTCGGCAGAAGAACTGGAAATTGAAAATATTGTTTTTGAAATGGGTAAAAAAGAGGATGGATTGCTAACTCTTCCCGATGATTTTACAGAGGGAACCTCTATACGAAAAGCCCTTTGTTTGGATGATTTTATTCTGGAAATAGACAACAAATCCATCACACATCGTCCCGATTTATGGAGTCATTACGGCTTTGCCCGCGAAATAGCCTCTCTAACGGGTAAAAAACTTAAGGAAATAAATCAAGGTAATTTTCCTGAAAATCCAGATGTAGATTTAAAGCTAAAAAAGGTTCATTGTAATATTGAAAGCAATGCGGCAATTGCCTATTCTTGCGCAAATTTCGATGGAATAGCAATTCAACCATCTGCCATAAAAATTCAGGCCCGCCTCCTTGCAACGGGAACGCGGCCAAAAAATAACGTGGTGGATATATCCAATTATGTCATGCTGGAAATGGGTCAGCCCAACCATGCTTTTGATCGCGGCAAAATTAATGGTAATATCCGGGTGGTTCACTCGAAGGGAAAAGAAAAAATGGAACTTATAGATGGCAAAGAAGTTATTGTTCCTTCAGGAATTGTGCTCATCGAAGACCAGAATATTCCCGTGGCTTTGGGGGGAGTAATGGGAGGCAAAAGCACGGAAGTAGCAGAGACAACAACGACATTGTTTCTTGAATCGGCAACGTTTCATCGAAAAGACATTCGCAAGGCTGTTTCCCTGCTGGGCATTCGTACTGAGGCTTCCCAGAGATTTGAAAAAGGACAGAACCCTGAAAACAGTTTCAATGCAATCCACAGATTTGCCCATCTTTTAAAGCAGTCATGTGCATCCCTGAGAATGGGAAGTGTTGAAAATATTAAAACAGAAGAATTTAAAAATAATCAAATTAAAACAAGCGTCTCGCATATTCAAAGAAAACTGGGCAATGTGGACATCGATGGAAAAAAAATTGCAGAAATCCTTACATCCCTTGGAATGACCTGCACATTAACTGAAGATATCCTTGTTGTAAACGTTCCGGTTTACAGGTCTTGTTTTGACATTGAAATTCCTGAAGACCTTATCGAAGAAATTGGCAGGGTTATTGGTTATAACCAAATTGCGCAGGTTCCGGTTTCCGTCTCATGCGAAGTTCCGGCTCATCATAACTCTTTGCGGGTTCTCGAGCATGATCTGCGCCAGATGATGAGCAAGAGCTATCAGTTTACAGAAGTCTATAATTATGCATTCCAGAGCAAATCCAGTATTGACCTCGATACGCGCTACGCCAGTACCGCAGTAGAATTAAAGAATCCGGTTCATCAGGATCTCCGGTTTATGAGAATATCGCCTTTGCCGGGGCTGCTCTTGAATATTGCCGCCAATCAAAAAAAATACAACGAACTTGCATTTTTTGAAATGGAGAGAATTTTTTTGCCGGGAAAAGGATCATCCGATGAAAAATCGTTGCCCGGAGAAAGATATTTTTTGGCGGGTCTGATGTATTCCAGTAAATCTGCGGCTGAAAATCTAGATACAATGCATTGTCTGGTGACAGATTTGCTAACCCACACCGGTTTTTCCTGGTATGATTTAAACCACCATCAGTTAAGCGAATCCATTTTTCATCCGGGAAGAGCCGGTATGGTAACGCCGGGAGAAAATGCAGAAGCGTTGGCCAAATGGGGCGAGATCCATCCTGGAATCACAGACGATTTCGCGATAGATAAAAAACTGTATTATTTTGAGATATTCATGGAGAATATATTAAAAATGAAAGTGTCTCAAAAAAAACCGGCATATCGTCCAGTACCCAGATACCCTGCGGCAGAATTTGAGTTTACTGTCATAATGGATAAAAAGGATTTATTTTCAAAATTAATGGATATTACGGGAAAACCCGTTTATTCAAACGAAACAGCTCTTGAATCCGTCGAACATCTGACTACATATGAGGGCGATTCCATTGCCGCAGGGAAAAAAGCTGTTTCATTAAAAGTACGCTGGCGAAACCGGTCGCGCACAATCCTTCACGAAGAACTGAAATTGCTACAGGACAATTTAATCTCTGCTTTATCGCAAGCCGGATTTTCTCTTAGATCGTAATTCAATCAGGGGCAAACACAGGAAATCGAACCGGACGCAATGGTCGTCGTATTTCCCGCAGTTACGGTTGTTTTGGTTGTGCATGATTTTGCAGTTTCCGGAAAACCATCGTAATTACCAGCGGCAGATGCGCCGGAAGGAGTAAGAAGCGTATTGTCGCATGTTTTATAGATGTCATAATCTCCCGGAGGCAGATTTTTAATGGTTCCGGTCGTTCCCGTTCCGCTAACAATTCTGCTGGATGCGGTTAGCGGAATATCAGAGCCGTTAAAACTGCTTCCGGCAGGAACAGCCGCGTAGTAAGATTTAAATGCAGTATTTAGCGCTTCGGCATCATTTATTGTAATTGACCCAACATTGGCCGGGTCGTATATTCTTGCCGTAAAAACAAGATTGCCCCCCATTTGCGAACTGCCGTTATGATTTGCTTTCCAGTCGGAAGGGCCTACAAATGTTGTATAGCTGCTTCCATTTACCAGTACATGTTTCATTAATAAATTTTTTAAAAATATTCGCACTTCAAGAACATAGGCATCATTACCATCGGGAATTTTTAAGGATAGATCCGTACGGTTTAATGGAAACATTAACGGGGTAGCTGTTTTGGGATCATCGGATTGATTAAACTGGACAATACCGCTATCCATCAGGTTTATTCCATTGACAACCCGGTTGTCAAACTGTGTTGTTTGAGCCACTCCTCCCGGATTTGCCGTATCGTACAGGATTGCAGGAGACATTGTCAATTTGCGGAAAAAAATATCCAGCTCGTTGTACGCCGTGGCCGGTTTCCCGTCCAATCCGATTCGCTGATTCCCTTTTGAATCCAGGGGGATAACTGGAACATCTGAGGCAGAAGGGAAAGTAAATCCCGTAGAAAAAAAATCAGCGTAACCCTGATCGCCGTTTTGATCTGCACAGGTCAGCATGCTATATTTCCATGGAGTGGTATTGCTGCTGCATAAAACATGGCGATCTTTGGTAATCGTTGTGTAATATTCCGCAGGAGTAGTGTTTGTTGGCTTGCCGCTGCCAACAGCAAGTCTTACATCGGCAATGTCAATATACAGGGAAACGTCGCTCATGGCCACCAGGCTTGAAATTGCCGATGGAGAATAAGAACCAAGATTGTCATCAAGGTAAATATTGGTATTCCAGTTGTAAGGATCATTGCTTTCATAGGTGCCCTTGAGTACAAGCTGCATTCGTGTATTGTATAATTCCGAAAGCAGAGGATATTTGCTGCAAGTAAAAAGAAAGGCAAAAATAAAAAAAGCCCCTATATTTTTTTTCATAACACCCTCATTGCGACATCTTACGGATTTGTATTGAAGTTTGCCATTATTCCAACATTAAAAATATGACCATTTACCATTTTAACATTGCTCGTATTTGTCGGCGGATTCATCCATGTTTCATAAATCATAAAGTAGTCAAAGCGCACCCCGATATTTATAAACTTTCCTGCCGGAAAAGACGTTTCAAATCCTCCAAAAAAGACCGGAAGAAACCCTCCGTGATTTTCAGGCTGGTTTTGAAAAAAACCCATACCAGCTCCCCCCTTAAAATAAAATGAAAGGGCAAAATCAACGGGAAGCTTGTAAACGGCTGCCATATATGCCGGCAAGGTAAGAAGTTTGGCATTTAGATCGGAGTTCAACTGGGAATAAAAAATCCCGGTTTCCATAAGAAAATTATCCGAAGGAATGTTTAAGCGTGCAAAAAACCCGGCAGAAAGGGACGTGTTAAATATGGTTGATAACTCTGTGCCCGGAACCGCAGCGATTGGGCCAAACCAGAGACCCAATACGGGCTGTAGTCGAAAATCTTTTTCTTCATACTGGGAAAAAACAGGAGATGCAATAAATAAAAGAAAAAAAAATACCGGGACAACGCGTCTCATTTATGATTACCAATGGTTTTACGGTTTTCTTGTCGTCAAACAGAATAAGTGAAAAGTAGTTTCAGGCTTTGGGCGGATGAAAAGGAAAAAAAGTTGACGTAATAATCGGCATGAAGAAAGGGTTCCAATCAAATGGCGGAGATTTTCAAAATTTTAAAAAAACCTGAAAATAAAGGTTATTATTAAAAAAATGCTATGCAAGATAATTGTATAATGAGACATATTACCGTGACCGATAGTGGCAGTCAAATGAACAATATCGAAAGCGCCAGCGATGACGGCGATGGTGAAACGTCGAGCATGCGCTGGACAATGAATCCATTTATCCGGCAAATTTTTTCTTCTACCAATCCAGTCTTGAATTTCATCAGGGTTCAAAAATTTCATTTAAAGCTCTGGATAATACGGTACTAACGTTACAGTAAATGGAAAAGATAGAAGACAATAGTTGCACCTCAACGACTCTTTCTGCCAAAAAATTAAATTTTAAATCCAGCTATTATTCTTTCAATACCGCAAATTGTTATTTGAGGTATCCAATAAAATTAAAATCGGTTGCGAGTATTTTTTTTGGTAGATCGCGAGTTAACAAGCAGCGCCTGTGGGCGCGGTTTGTTATTGTTCTTCCCAAAAATGAGATCGCAACTACTAAAATCAAAACAGGAGTGTTTTAAATGCTTGAAAAGCGTTGCATAGGAAGGAGCGACGAGTTCGGGGTATTTTCCCCAGAATCGATCTCCGAAGACAATCTGGTGTTCAGTTTTGACGACTGGATCCAGGATGAAATGGACGGGTGGTTTACCATCTCTCCAGAAGAATTAAAAAAGTTTTCTCGGGAAGACCGTTTAAAATTTTTAAGGTATTGCTATGATCGGGATTTCGGTGTAATTATTGGAACTCTCGATTGGGACAGGGCAAAACACCTTTCCAATTTTATCAATCATTCCTGTGAACCCAATTTGATCTATGACTACAACGACAACATTATTGCCGCGCGTCCCATTCTTCCCGGAGAAGAGTTGACTCTCGACTACGGCAATTTTATTGTCAACACAGACCAGGATTTCAAGTGCAGCTGCGGTAAATCAAGCTGTAGAGGGCACATCAGTAAACATGACTGGAAAAAGTTGGCCTATGTTTATGGCTACCACTTTCCAACATTTTTACATCCGAATCTGGGCGAGCTTTTCAACTCTGAAAAATCCATGGCAGTTGGTCGCATACCGGCAATTAGCGCAGCCTGTTAAATGGAATTGCAGGAGCGGGTTAAGAGCCCGCCCTGCATTGAGTTCTTGTTTACATCCTCAAAGCTTCTGAAGGAAGGTATTTTTTAATATATCTTGCCGGCAACATGGAAGCTAAAACGGGCACGAGAATTGCCAGATTTAATATTCCCAAAATATCGGTTATGCCAAGCTGCGGTCTGACAATATATTCGATGGGCATTTCGACGTTGCTGAGCATGTTTTCCAGATTTACGCCGGTTTTTGTCATGATAAAAATAATTACAAAACCAAGAATGGCGCCCGGGATTCCT
The DNA here is from genome assembly GCA_029858425.1 of Spirochaetia bacterium. GTDB lineage: Bacteria > Spirochaetota > Leptospiria > Turneriellales > JAOUFE01 > JAOUFE01. Next base: position 9,924 of record JAOUFE010000088.1, read on the forward strand.
CCGAAAACTCCAATCAGGGCGCCCTCTGTTGTAAAAATCCAGAATAGATTGTTTTCAGTAAACCCCAGCGCTTTTAAAGTGCCAATTTCGCGCATTCTTTCAAAAATAGCCATTATCATGGTGTTTATAATCACAAAACAGGCAAGAGCAAGAATAGCAACTTCGATTATTAAATAAACAAATTTCATCATTTTCAGCATTTCATACATCCCACCCATTTGCTCAATAAAAGTGCGAACCACAAGACCTGAACTTAAAAGAGGTTTTATTTGCGCCTGAAGGTTTTCCGTATTTTCTATGTTTTCTGTAAAGACATATATCTCAGGAGAGCCTTTATGGATTTTTAAAAGCCGGGACGCATCTGCAAAGTTTAAAAAGAAAAAATGTTTGTCAAATGATGCCATTTTCATTTTAAAAATCCCGGCAACTTTTAACTTGATTCCGTTTAGACCGCCTTCCGATGTTTTGGCGGCCAACAAAATTTCTTCGCCGGTTTTTAACCGAAGCTGCCGGGCAAGTCTGTAACCAAGGTAAATACCGTGACTGGTTATATTCCCTTCAATTAACTTTTTCTTTAGATCAAATGAGTTATTTTCCAGATCCAGCCCCATACCGGCTGCAGAAACAGTCACGTCATCTTTTCCAAGGAGAATTCCAAAACGTACCCTTTTCTCAACGCTGCTAACTCCGCTGATATCTTTAATTTTTTTAATAAGCTCGTCTGCATTTGGTATTATTTCATCTACCGGCATAAATTTTTCCCGGGCTTCAAATGTCTCCGTGGTAATGCGCAGATTTGCGGTCTGATATTTTATAAAACCATCGCTGTATAAACCCAATACTCCATTGATCCATCCGTAGGCAAAACCAACAAGAGCTGCCGCAAAAAAAACAGATAGTGCGCTTACAAAGGTTCTTTTTTTATTTCTCATCAAGTTTCGAAATGCAAATTTTAAAAACATATTTTCTCCTGAGCCTTCCTGGTTTATTGCTGTTCACGGTAAGCAAGAAACATGGCTGGCAATTGTGCGCTAAATTGTCTGCTAAATTGTCCGCAAACACTCTACCGGCTGCATCTTCATCACCTTCCTGGCCGGATAGTAACTTGCAAAAATACTGGATAAAGTACATAAAATGGTTACCATGATAAAATCTCCCGGAGCCCAGGCGGATTTTATTACCCCTACCATGGAAGCGCCCATATTTCCCATTTTATCAACCATGGCAGAATAGTCTATACCATGATACACAAAGTAAAGATTGACAAGGGCGCCAATAATCAGGCCAACCACGCTTCCAGACAACCCTATAATAAAGCCTTCAGCAATAAATAAATTTCGCACCTCGGTATCCAGCATTCCCATTGCCTTAAGCGTTCCGATTTCTCGCCGTTTCTCGTAAATGGAAATTAAAATAGTATTAATAATGCCCACCATGGCAATAATTAATATAACAAGCAAAATAAACGTGCCAGCTTTTTTTTTACTTTTTACAATATTTGCAAACTCATACGACAATGATTTCCAGTCATTAATTTCAAATTCCGGAAAAGCTTTTTTTATTTGTTCGGCGTATTTCCCGGTTTTATACATGTCGTCGGTTAAAATTGTAATCTCGGAAACTCCGTTTGTGTCCATTTCTTTTTGCAGGGTTTTCAGGTCCATAAAAACCTTCATTTTGTTGGCTTTTGGGTCGCCGGAATACAAAATAGCGCTTACCGGCATCTCCAGGGAAACATACATTCCATTGAGATCGCGAAAAGTCAGATAAAATAAATCCCCAATATCAAGTCCCATATCTTTTGCAAGA
>JAOUFE010000198.1 GCA_029858425.1 Spirochaetia bacterium
ATGGTCAAGATACAAATCAATATAAATTTTATCATAGATAATTCTCTAACAAAATATTCAGCAAGGGCTATGGCGCCCAGGTCTCTGGTAATGGATGTGATTTTTTTTAAAAATCACTTTTTCGTCAAGGTATACATCAAAATCCCGAATACCGGCAAGATAGGTTACGTCTCTTTTACATTGTTTATGGTTATATTGCGGTACAAGATTTAATGTTTGCCCATGCCCATGAGGGTCGGTTAAATCCATATCAAATTCTTTTTGGTAATCTATTTCGGGCAGAGCTACAAAAAACTTGTGTCGACCATTTTTTAGTAAAATATTCTTTGATAAATTGTATTTTACTGCTTTGCCGTTTTCTGTTCCTGAATTTGTTTCGTTAGAAGCTATTCCTTGAAGAGGCCAGATAACCGACTGGCCGTCAATATTGAGAACCACTGAATAATCTGATTTTGAAAGGTTTGCTGTTTCACGCCCTTCTGGCGTTTTAAATGAGAGGTTAATATTGAGCATAGTAAAACCGGGCTCGATTTTATTTTCCTGATTAATTTCAACAAAAATATTATTTTTTGTTGAATGCGATTTACTTTCAATAATTTGTTTCGTTGACTGACAACCGCCAATCAAAATGAGAGAAAAAATAACTATAAATTTATGCAATAAATGAAATACCATATTATAACTCCTTTTATGATATTATCAGGGTATTAGATACACTGATTAATTGAGATAAAGGTAAATTGAGTTTAAGAAAAGAAAGGAGGCGCTCTGGATTGGGGGTTATTAAATTGAAAAGTGATTGGGATTAATAATTCGGTATTTAATGAATATGCGTAAATATAGATGGGTGTTAAGTTTAAGTGATCGTTAACAAGAAATATAATTGGATGGTCAAATAATGGTATCGGATTAATATCAAAGCTGGCTTCAGAAAGATGTTCGAACACAGACTCGTCGTAACATTTCTGACCTGCACTGTCGTGAGCCTGTGCGCCAACCAGGGCGACTGGAAGAGGTATTCCCCGACAGTGGCCGATAATTTTCCTCGGCCTGGAATTTCCGGGATTTTCCGAATTACGCGATGCCTTCGCGAATCATTTTTCCAAAATTAAAGGCAATCGAAGCTATTTTTAACTGCGTTTTGACCTTTTCATGCCCCCTGAGCAGAAATTCCCGAAACTTTCGGGATTGCTTGATCGTGCCAAACATCGATTCAATTTGGGAGCCGCGCTTTTTATAAAACAATTTTGCTTCAGCCGTCTGCATCTTATGAATCATGGCATGCTTTAAGTCTGCGGCCTCATCAACTTCCAATCGCCGGAATCCCTTTTTCATATCATCCTTGTTCTTGCAGCAAGCCTGCCTGCTTGAACATTTTACACAATTAATTGGGGTGCAATGGTAGATGGTTGTTTTTTTATTGTCGCGAATTTGCTCACGCTGAAAAGTCAGGGGCTTGTTTTGGGGACATACCCATTCGTCCTGTGTTTCGTCGTATTTAAAATAGTGCGCCTCAAAACCGGAATCCTCCTCATGCTTGCGTTCCTTTGAAACCTGATTGGGGCAGGGAATAAACCCTTCGATGTTTTCATCGTGCAGATACCCAAGCCCGGATTCATGAAAGTAGCCGGCATCGGCAGATGCCTTCTCTGGTTTTGTCTTTGTATTGGAGCTGGCCTGGGCAATCATTTTGGGTAATTGCTCCAGATCATTTTCGGCATTGCCAGTTGCGATGTCTACCGCAACAATGTAACCTTCAGACGAAACTACCTGGGCATTGTAACTCTGTGAAATTTTACCATTTCGCTTCATGAATCGGGAATCCGGATCGGTAATATTTATTTTGGCCGTATCGGGCAAGTCGGTATTTTTATCCAGCGCGGCCTTGATCTTCTGGTATTTCAGGACTTTGGCAAACATGGTCTGCTGGTCGGGATCAGCCGGTTTGGGTTTTTTTTTACCTTCAATTTCCCGGGGATTGGCAGGAGGTTTCTTTCGTTCTTCCTTTTGAAGCACCTTTTGCTTGGCTACAATATCGGATATCAATTTTTCGGCCTCCTCGGGATCAATTTCATAACCAGAATTATCCTCGCCATAACGGGCGTCTTCTTCTTTATCCAGCTCGATGCCACGGCGAAGGTATTCTTTGATTTCCTTCTCGAGTTTTTCTTTTCGGGCTTCCAGCTCGGATTTCAAATAGGTCTGATCATCGGCGGCGCTGGATTTGATCTTGGTGCCATCAAGTTTTACGTCCTTGCCGACAGTCTCTTTTCTTTTTTTCACCATTGATACGGATTGACAAAAGACATCGTCGATTTGGGTACCAAATTTTACACGAAATTCCGCGATGGCTCTGAATTTGACTTGGTGACCGCCGACCAGATACCGCATGGCGGCGTTTTCCTCGCAGGCGCGCTGGAGTTCGCGGCTTGAATGCCAGCCTCGATGAAAGCCGTAGAGCAAAATCGATAATATTATTCGAGGATGATAAGCCTTGCCGCCTTCATTGGAATACTTCTCCAGAAAGGCCTTGATGTTGAGCGAGTCAACCATGTTGGCAAAGGCATAAATTTCGTGCTTCGCGCCCAGATGATCAGCAAGAGATTTGGAATACAAAAAAATTTGATCGCGGTCGCACCCTTTTAATCTATTCATGCGATAAAATCTAAATCCGATACGTTTCAGCTATATATTTTTTCATCCCCGCCCTGGTTGGCGCACAGGCTCGATACCTCAAATTCAGCCTTTTGAAACGCGCACG
>JAOUFE010000089.1 GCA_029858425.1 Spirochaetia bacterium
AGGATAAAAGCCAGAAGCAATTCCGATTCAAGACGGGGACTTTCAATATCATTGAATCTTAATACCTTTTCGCCTTCGATCAGCGCATTTTTTATTGAAATTAACATTTCTTTTTCTTTTTTCATGGCAGCGGTTCATTCAAGTTGCCCATAACGGAAAATCAACCTGTGGTATAAAAAGGGAAAAAAACGGTGAATTTGCAAGGCAAGTTTTTCCCGAAACCCTGCCGGAGTAATTTCTCTTTTTCTTTTGATCATTGCATCAATCATCATTTGTGCAGCGCGGACAGAGTCCATGCCCTTGATTTGACCTTTAGAGTTTTTTCCATATTTTCCGCCCCGCCCATCAAGCGCATTAAACGAAAAATTTGTCCGGATGTATCCAAAATTAACGCAAAGAAAATGAATATTTTTGTCTTCGGCGCGAATGCAGTTGACATACGCATTTAAGGCATGTTTGGATGCGCTATAAGCAGCGCGGTACGGCACGGCAATCAAGCCCTGTATACTGGAAACAGCGACAAAATGACCGTGTTTTTTTTCAATTTCGGCGCGGGCTGCCTTGTATAAATACACAAGGGAAAAAAAATTGGTTCGCATGATCCGCTCAAAAACTTCATTGTCTAAATCTTTCGCATAACTCCTCAGACCAACTCCTGCGCAGTGAATTATACCATGAATATGTTTATATTTTTTAAGAGCAGTCTGAACATATTTTTCACAGTCTTTTTGTCTGGAAACGTCTCCCTGAAACAGGTAAAGGGATTTTTCATAGTCAGCCCTCAAAGATTTCATAGAAGAAGGATCTCTAATCATTGCAAATACGATAGCATTTCCCTGAAGTAAAATTTTTGATGTCTCGTAGCCAAGCCCCGACCCGGCTCCAGTCACCAGAAATATTTTTTTCTCAAAATAATTTTCTTCCATTTTTACACGATCCAGTTGTTTCTTGGTATATTACAACCGTTCAATTACTCCAACATGAAATTCAAATAATTTCATCCAAAAAGGGCGAAAGAATTATTGTCGGGATCTGAAATAGAATGATCTTAAATTTGACCAGTTTCAAACCAAACCATATGCTTTATTATTCTATGCCCGGATTCTATTTTTCAATATCTTGCATGAGGAGCTTAAGAACATGGGCATGAACCTCAATATTCATCCAGAACGATTTAAATTAGCGTGGCTCCTGCCCAAGCTCTTAAGAATGAACCTCAATATTCAGAACATAAAAATGATTTGCGCTGTATATGAACTTTTATTTGTATAGTCTATGGCATCAACAAAGGGAAAATATTTCAAAGAAAGCGATTGCCTAAAAGGCTTTATTTTTAATAAAAAACTTTTGGATGAGATTTCAGGATTTATTCAAAAACATGAAAATTTTGTTTTAACTACCCACATTGGATCTGACCCGGATGGTTTGGCAAGCGAGATCAGCCTGTATTTTTTTCTAAAAAAATTGAAAAAAAATGTAATTATTATTAATAATGAACCGGTTCCCGAAAACTACGAATTCATGGCGCCAAACCAGATAGTAAAAAATACAGAAACCGGTTTGCACGAAATTGAAAAAATGGATTTCACCGGATATGTACTGATCAGTCTTGACAACTCGGAAACAAACCGCCTTGGCAAAATAAAGGAATTCTGCGACCGGTTTAAATGCAGCCTCGCCACAATTGACCATCACATAGTAAAAAAACAAAAATATTTTTTTGTGGATGATTCATATGCAGCAACAAGCGAGATAATCTGGGAATTGTATAAATATACAAACACACCGCTAAACAGACAAATTGCAATAAGTCTTTATGCGGGAATTATTGCAGATACCGGAAATTTCCGATTCTCTAAAACATCTGTGCGAACCCATCTTGCCGGTGGAGATCTTCTTGACTATGGATTTTCCCCTGACGATGTATATCGAAAAATTTTTGAATCATCTCCCCCTGACAGACTAAAGCTTTTTAAGAAAATCCTGGACAAGGCTATTATTAATACTGAAAAAAAATATATTGCCGCTTTTGTAAAAAAGAGCATGTTTCGTAAATTAAAACTGGGGGATACCCCCACAGAAGGAATCGTAAATCAATTACTGGCGGTTAAGGATATTAAAATTTCAGCCCTGATGACGGAAACACCCGACGGCCACCTCAAATGTTCTTTAAGATCCATAGATGATGTAAACGTGGCAGCCCTTGCCGGAAAATTCGGAGGGGGCGGCCACCGGAATGCCGCCGGCCTTTTTGTAAAAGGCCCATTTGACGATGCCGCCCGAAAAATAATCATTGAAATTGAAAAAGCAGTATCCGTATAAAATGCGCCCTCAAACCGGCATGCAATTTTAATCTTTTTTTATGAGAGACAATGTTTTTTTTCCGGTCATAAGTACCGCAGGAATCAATGACGAAATTCCTGAAAATAATATAGAGCCGGAAATCAGATACCATTTCTCGGCAAGAGTAATGTTAAAGTCAAAAACCATATCTGTCTTGTTCATTTCATTAATATACGGAATAACCCGCAGCGAGGATTGCAACACCTGATAAAAATTTTCGGCAATCCAGTATGCAAGGGAAGAATGGAATGCGCCCCAAAATGCGCCCTCAAAGAAAATCAGCATCCACAGGAACATGGGCGATGCTCCAAATACCAGATACAGACCAAATTCATATTTTTTTTGCGTTGTTAATATCATAAAAGAATTGGATAATGAAATGGCGCTTATAAAAAGTAAAATAAAAACAAATGTCCATAAAAGAATATCAAGATTATTGAGCCATTTGGTTACTTTAATATAAGAATTATTACTTCCTGAAATTACAGTCAGACCATTTAGCGCGAGACGATTTGATATTGTTTCCATATCCTTTATATTTTTTAATTGAATAAATATTTTATCATAGGAATTTGCCGCCTTGTACTGACGGCCATTTAAATGAATCCCGCGAACCCATTTTAACGGTACCCCCAGAATAGAGACTATATTCTGTGGCGCAAAACCGCAAACCACCCCGATCACTTCATTGCTGGAGCCTGTGATTCCCGAAATAACGCTTTGACCAATATTTAACTTTAACCTAAGACCAATCATGTTGCTTTTGCTGACGGCGGGCAATCCATTCATCATTGTATAGGCATAGGCCATTTCGGCAAAAGATTCGGGCAATATCAATGGAACAACTTCCATGCGATTTCCATCCTGCTTGACATCTACCGAGGGTTTAAAGTCCTTCATACATTTCAGATTTTGTGAAACCAGATCAGAACTAACGCCCTGGATGAGCAGGTCAAAAGCAATTCCCATTTTACTCAAAACCGGATGATCAAATTGACCCATAGCGGGTTTTTGAAGAATTTGTGTCTGGCTTATTTTTTTTACCTCGCTCCATTTTCGAATCATTTCGACTTTTTCAGAGGTTATGCCAAGCGTAATGTCCTTTTTGGTGCGAAGCAGGCTTATCAAGCTGGCAGTTTTATGATTATCCTGAATTTGTCTGACCACAAGAGTGTCCGGGGCAATATTTTTTTCAAATTGATCGACAATAAATTTTTTTACCGGTCGCAAAATTCCAAGAATGGAAAAAATAAAAACCAGAGATACCAATAAACCGACTGAAGAAAAAAGCATACGAAAAAAATGTTTTCTCAAAAGGTAAAAAAACAGATAAATTCTGCGAGATACAAATAAAAATATATATTCTATATTCATATATTTAACTTCATACAGGTTTTTTTTTCTTCCCGGAATTTTGACTGATGAGCATTTTTCCGTTTTCCAGATGCCAGACAATATCGGCGCACTCCCTGATCCGGGGGCTATGCGTTACGCATATCAATGTAAATCCGCGTTTTTTTAATTTAATGAGTTCGTGAATAATTTCCGATTCAGTATCGAGATCGAGATTTCCGGTTGGTTCATCCAGAAGAAGAAGTTTCGGCTCCAGCATGAGCGCTCGCGCCAGAGCAGTTCTCTGGGCTTCTCCTCCGGAAATACTTCCCGGATACGCCTTGCTTCGATGTTCAAGGCCGAATAAATCTAAAAGAAACCTGACCCTCTCTTTATGAAGTTTTTCTCCTGAAAAATAAATGGGAAATTGAATATTTTGTTCAATGGTCAAAAAAGGAAGCAAGCGAAAATCCTGGAAAAGATACCCGATATTTTTTCTTCGAAACGTGCCCAATCCAATTTCGGCGATACCCCGGTATACCCGTTTATTTTCAAATAAATACAAACCGGTCGACGGCCTGAGAAACCCTCCAAGAACATACAGAAGGGTGCTTTTGCCGCTGCCAGACTTACCGGTTACGGCAATAAAATCCCCCTTTTTTACATTGCAATTTACTTTCTCGATAATGTTACTCTTCCGGTATGAAGCAGATACATCCCGGAGTACAAGAATATCATTCATATTCCTGGATTCATCGCGAAAAGGCTCAATTACTTTCAGGGAAGATTTTTTTTCTCCAAAAGACAATCTTTTGCCTTTGGTTGTCTTGTGCGAAGTTTCAGTCTTTTTCATAAATGGATATATTCTTGTACGGAATATCCTGTTCTGTATGATAAAGGCCGATCACCTCTGTTTTCCGGTCTTTATGAATATTGAAAATTAAATTTGTAAGATGCTCTCTCAAAAGAAAAATACCTCTGCCATGAGAGTCTGATATTCCCTGGGGCAGCGAGTTTTCAGGATCGATAGAAATATGACGGTGCAATCTATATAAAATTTCATTCTTGCGCAATGTGCCGTGCGGATCCTGACAGGTAAAAATTACCCATTCGCCATAAAATCCGTACTGAAAAATAACATAATCTTCCGGCTCCAAAACGATATCGTCATATGGAATGAGCATAAATGTATGCTCATTGCGTTTTTGATATTTGAATGAGCCGTCCTCAAATCGGGGAGCCCTGACTATGGCATTGGCCAATAATTCATCCATTACGAGGCGCGATGTGGCCATGGGCATTTTATTTTTTTTGCAAAGAATCTCGGCAACTTTATTAATCCAGAAAATTTTCTCTTTGGTGGATTTAATGGTTATGCTGAACACTTCCTTGTCTCCCGGAATGGTTGCATCTCCCATTTCCAGGGGATAATAAACCCGAATATCTGGAAAATATTTTTCAATTCCAAAGATATCATCCGATAAAATTTTCCGGGCCATGATAGAAATGTCCTGTAAACTCATTCGCGATTGTTTGGTGATTACCTGGTCTATACATTCTTTGTATATTGTTTCAATATAATCATTGATTTCATAGGAAGTGATTAACGCAACTTTTGTATTCTTGCTGTATTCTCTTGCAAAACGAATTAAATCAAAGCCTGTATTATCGGACAAATGAATGTCGGTTACGATCAAATCAAATGGAGCGTTTTCCTCAAGGCTTGAAAGTATTTCGTGTTGCGCTTCCCTGATTGTGGTTACAAAATGAATTTGAAATTCTTTTGAAAGATAATCGTTTATGGCAAGTAAAATGGATTCCGCATCCTCTACGAGAAGTACCTTTTTTTTCAGGTTTTTAAAAAGAAATCCGCTTTTATCGTATTGAATACTGATCATGATTTATTGCAAGTTTACCTGATGTTTCATGTATATTGTAACGATGGTTTTTTCTTCGATGGATTCCATTTGAATTGTAGACTGGTGTTCTTTTAAAATTTTACTTGCAATATATAATCCCAAACCTAATCCCCGAAATTGTTCTTTTGTAGTAAAGTATGGTTTGAAAACATTGTTGAGAACATTATTTGAGATACCCCCGGCATTGTCAATGATCTGAATCTTTGTATTTCTGCCGGTATCAGCCTGTACAGAAATATTTATTTCGGGTTTGGAATTTTTTTTTCTGGCGCTGAACGTTTCAAAACTGTTTCTTATAATATTGATCAAACATTGTTCCAGTTTTGCGGCATTCCCAAACAGGATGAAATGATCCGGCAACTCCCAGCAAAAGGTTACTTTAATCTTTTCAGTTGCGTAGAGTCTCTCTACATTTTTTATTGCCGATTCAAATATTGGTTTTAATTCAGCAATCTTAAAGGAACTCGAAACTGCCCGGGAGTAATTGCGAATTTCGGATATTACTCCGGCGGCTCTGCGAATATCCCGCGACAATAAATTTAAGAACGGCCTTAATTCGCCAGAGTTTACCGTTTCCTGCGAGTCGATTAACCGCTCAATTTGCTGTTGAGTTAAATTTAGTCCGGTAACGGGATTGGACAATTCATGGGCGACTGTCTGGACATGCGCCCCCAATGTCGTCAACTGATCGTTTGCATCATAGGCAAATTCGTCCAGAGATTTTTCGACAATGTCTATAAAAAATATTTTATCCATGGACTTTATGGCAGACTGATTTAAGGTAACATCTTTGTAAATGCCTGTTTCTTCTGATCGAAGCTGAATTCGGATTTGTCTTTTGCTTTGCTCAAATTCAAGAAAACTTTTTTTAGTATCATTGAATTTAAATCCACAGTACAGACATGGAGATTTGTAGCGAAAGATTACGTTATAGCACTTGTTTTCTGTTCGCAACGCATGGGAATCTTTTTTAATCTTTATGGCGTTGGTAAATATTATTTGGTAATCTTTATCGATTATGTATATTGGATAGTTGAGAATATTCAGGAAGTTTGATAAAAAGTCGCCTGAAAATATGTGCTGATTTGATTTTCTTCGACCCACCGCAGGGATGAATTCACATTTTTGGGAAGTGGTCAATAAAAAATTCTACCCATTCTATTCTACCCATTCTATCCATTGGGAGTTTGGACAAGAACTTCGATTCACGTCAGAACGCAGTAAAATGCGCGTTTTTGGGGAGCGGCAAACCGGCGCTTTGCCTGCAAAAGGCCACAATGGGCTTCTTGCAGGCAGGACTCCAATTATTGAAAAAAATAATTAATAATCTACAGATCTTTTGAGCTCTTCTATGGTATTTACATGCGTGCTTGTACCATACATGTCCACATATTTTCGGGTGTACATTAAATCTGCGTCCAGATTGTTTAGAAATTCAATATAAAATTCTTTTTTGAATTTGATACGATTTGGTTCTGAAATTGTATTTTGCATATCCGAAACCTTGTATTCAACAGGAGGTTCCTTGTTTATCTGATAAAACACCTGGATATCGCCATTGTCTTCAGTAGCAGGACTTGGATCGGTTACCACCAGCAGTTTCTTGTGTCGAAGTATGTAGTTTTCTTCCATAATGGTAGCTTCCATTTTCGTTAAACTTTGTCCGGTGTAGTACAATTTTATTATTTTTCTTTTGCCTCCGGTAACAACAGTAGAACTGGGGGATTCATACACAAAGTCATATTTTTCAAGCTGAATATACCCCGAACCTTTTGTAAATTTTGATTGAGCTGGAGTATGCGTTACATCAAGATTCATTAAATCAGAGTATTGAGCCAAATTTTTGTTAATCAAGGCGATTTGAACATCCAGATTTTTTTCAAATGCATCCAGAACCGCAGAACTTTGCTTTTCGCTGGTTTGCGGAGATGTGGCTGCGCCGGGTTGCGTTGAACTTTGCGCATACAATACACTTCCTGTAAAGACAGAAAGAACTACCCATATGAACCATATTTTTATTTTCTTTAAATACATACTTTACCTCATTACTTTACTTTTCGTAATTTTTGTTCTCAAACTGAACTTTTCACAATTACAATATGTGTTGATAGACGAAATATTTTTCCATTTTTCAACAAGATCACAATAAAAAAAATTATCCTTATTTCAGCTAAACAATGCAAAATCGAAAAAAATGGATTATGGGAATATATTTTTTTCCTTTTTCCCGCCGCATACTTTAAATTGGAATCTTTCTAATAGTATATTATATCTACATAAAAACGGCGAGATATTTTAGTGTTTTTCCCCATATGGCCTGGCAAACTGATTTCTTGAATTCAAGGAAAAAACGTAAGGGGTGCCGAAGAGGCATTGCCTCGAAGGCAGGGGAAAGACTTTTCCCCTTTAAAGTTTCCCAAATCTTTGAAAATTGGTTTACGCATTAATGATATGACGGCGCATGGGCAATGGCTAAAGAAACAGTTACAATCACCGACAACTCTACCGGAAAATCCATTGAAGTACCGCTTCTGCGGGGAACCGAGGGGCCTCCCGTTGCGGACATTGGAAAGCTCTATTCAGAGCTTGGGATTTTTACGTATGACCCTGGTTTTACATCCACAGCAAGTTGCGAGAGCAAAATTACGTATATTGACGGTGAAAACGGGATATTGAGATACCGTGGATATCCTGTTGAACAACTTGCCCAAAAAAGCTCCCACCTTGAAGTCTGCTATCTTTTGTTGCACGGCGAATTGCCTTCCAAAAATCAGTTTGAAACGTTTAGAAAAAATATTGCTCACCACAGCATGATTCACGAGGGCTTAAAAAGTTTTTTTAACGGTTTCAGCCGCGACGCCCACCCTATGGCCATCATGGTAGGCGTGGTTGGCGCCATGTCTGCTTTTTATCACGACTCTCTCGACATATTTAACACAGATCACCGGGATCTTTCGGCTGACCGCATTATCGCCAAGATGACAACCATTGCGGCTTATTCATACAAATATTCCATGGGACAGCCCTTTGTGTACCCAAACAATGACTTGAGCTATGCAGAAAATTTTTTACACATGATGTTCTCTGTTCCGGCTGAGCGCTACGAACCAAACCCCGTCATTGCCGATGCCCTCGATAAAATTTTTATTTTGCACGCCGATCACGAACAAAACGCAAGCACGTCCACCGTAAGGCTGGCGGGTAGTTCCCAGGCCAATCCATTTGCCTGTATTTCTTCGGGAATTACGGCTCTCTGGGGACCGGCTCACGGCGGCGCCAATGAAGCTGTAATTCGCATGCTGATGAAGATTGGAAAGCCGGAGAATGTTCCCAAATACGTTGAAATGGCAAAAGATAAAAACAGTACTTTCAGGCTTATGGGATTTGGACACCGGGTTTATAAAAATTATGATCCCCGGGCTAAAATAATTAAAAAGATTGCCGGGGACGTTTTAAAAGAACTGAATATTCACACGCCGCTTCTGGAAATTGCCCTGAAGTTAGAAGAAATTGCCCTCAATGATCCTTATTTTATTGAAAAAAAATTGTATCCCAATGTGGATTTTTATTCCGGCTTTATTTTGCAGGCCATTGGAATACCGCTCAATATGTTTACCGTAATTTTTGCGCTTGGTCGCACCCCCGGCTGGATTTCGCAGTGGATGGAAATGATTGCCGAGCCCAAGCAAAAAATTGGGCGCCCCCGTCAGCTCTATGTTGGAGCGCCTGAGCGAGATTACATAGAGATGGCAAAAAGATAAAGGGGACAGGGATTTTTTGCTATTAATCCGAAAGGATCGTTACAAGTCTCCCATTCCCATGTCAATATATCCGCAAGGACAAACCTCTGCACATATGTGGCAGCCAACGCACTTTTCGTAGATGGTAAACATTGTTTCGCCAACTGGTTTGCTTTTGGTATAGGTAATGGCTTCCTGGGGGCAATACTTCTGGCATTGCTTGCATGAAAAACACAGACCGCAGGTCATACAGCGCCCGGATTCATTTGCCGCAGATTCCTCATTTAATGGAACAAGAATTTCAGAAAAATTACCCTTTACATGGGAAATTTTAATATGATTTCTTTTTACCATGGGAGTTTTTGGATAATAATATGGATGCATCTTCTTGTATTGAATCACCTCGTTGCGGGTTTTGGGCGGCAGTTCCGCTCCGCTCAGATATAAATCCATTGCTTCAGCGGCCTTTCTTCCATGACCAACGGAAGTGGTTATAAGATCAATTTTTATTGCATCTCCGGCAGAAAATACATTTGTCTTGCCTTTTACGAGAAAATTATGATCTACCTGAAAAAAAGGCGAATTTTTCTGGATAGATTCAAATCCCGACAAATCTGTCGTTTGGCCAATTGATGCTACAACCATATCAACTGCAATTTCAAATTCGCTACCGCTGACCGGTTTATACCGCATAAATGGAATTGCCGCATTCCAGCCATCTTCGCCTTTTTGCTTTTTTTCCATTTTTACACATTTCAGGGATTTTACCTTGTCTCCATCCTTGATTACTTCGACAACAGAGACATTATAGTGCATTTTTGCGCCTTCATGTTCAGCTTCCTGAAACTCATAATCCGAGCAATTCATGTCTTCGCGGCTGACTGCCGACAGTATCATGGATTCGCTGCCAAGCCTTAATGCCAAACGCGCCACATCCATGGCCACATCGCCGTCGCCCACCACAGCCACTTTTTTACCGAGAACCATTTTCTCTGGATCTTCCTCAAATGCCATCAGGAATTTTATTGCATTGGAAACATAAGGAGAGTTTTCAAACCCCTTTACAGGCGGCATTTTACCTTTTTGAGCGCCCACGCCAATTAAAACTGCATCATGGCTCTTTTCAAGTTCATCAAGAGTAATGTCCTTTCCTATCCAGACTCCGGTTTTCAGGTTTACGCCCAGATCCAGTATTCGCTGAATTTCGACTTCCAGAACTTTCCGGTCAACGCGATATCCCATAATTCCATAGCGCATCATTCCGCCGGTTTTTTTCTGACCTTCGTAGATCGTTACTTTATGGCCTTTTCTGCGCAACTGATATGCGGCAGAAAGCCCTGCCGGCCCGGCGCCGATTATGGCAACATGTTTTCCTGTATCTTTTCCGGGGGAATCTAATTTTAAACCTTCTTTGATACCGTATTCGCCCACGACATGCTCTACAGCATTAATACCTACCGTCTCATCAAATTGCGCGCGATTGCAACCCTTTTCACAAGGAGCCGGACAAACCCGACCCATTATGGCCGGGAAAGGATTCTTGTCCACAATCAATCTCCAGGCAGCTTCAAATTTATTTTGATTATCAGGACCTTTTTCAAAACCGCGCAGCAAGTTATGATAACCGCGAATATCTTCGCCTGCCGGGCACTCGTTGGTACAGGGAGGAACTCTTTTTACATAAACCGGACATTTGTGCGAATGATCTCCATAGGCTACAATCTTTTGTAAACCGGTTTCAATAGACCAGTCCGGATATTGATACGCAAGGGTGTTGTCGAGAAGCGCGTTTGAATCTACTTTAATAGAGCTCATTATTTTCTCCCTGATAATATTTCTTTTTAGAACCTGACATGGGCAGATTTATTTAACGATACCCTTGCATGCCGGTAGCTATCGATCATCCATTTATCAAAAGGCAGTTCTGTTTTTTCAAAAAACTTCTTCCAGCCAATCCTGTCAATCCATTCGCCCATACGCTCCCAGTCTTTGGCGTCTGATTTGTAGGTCATCAGTATTTTTTTAACGGCTGCATTTGCTTCTGGCCAACGCGGAGGATTGTTCGGCAAACCATGAGCTACCAGCTTCATGTTGGTTGGTTTGGTTCTTGTGTTGGAATGTTTTCCGCCCACCCAGATTGCCAGTTTGGAATGTTCGGGATGATTGATTTCCATTGCGGGACAGGCTCCAAAGCATGCTCCGCATACAATGCATTTTTCTTCAACTACCATGAGCGATGCTTTCCCGTTTACTACC
>JAOUFE010000090.1 GCA_029858425.1 Spirochaetia bacterium
CTGATATATTATTAACTTTTTCGAGCTATGGGAGCCAACAGTATTTAGAATGCAATAATATGAAGACCAGTATTTTATAATGTACCACGCTAAATAACAGCACCACACAGTCAATAAACATTTCGGCAGAGCTGAATATTCAATAAGTTAAATTGATTGACACGCCAGATGCCCAAATAAACCTTTATCCAGATCGTAAAAATTGGCAAATTGGCAGCCTCTATGATCGATCAACAGAGGAAATCTTGGTAAAAACTATATGAAAATTCAATCAATTGCAGTTAAAATTCCTTCAAAACAGGTTACAAATCAAACTATCATGGATATGATAGAAGAGCACAGTCCAAGAGTTACAAAAGTAATGTTAAAAGCATACCAGCGAATGGCGATGCATATGCTTAAAAAAAGCGGAGCCAGGGATCGCTACATTCGCGATCTGGAAAAAGGCGAAAAGCCATCCGAATTTATTCGGGCAGCCATACAGGAAGTTCTGGATAATGGCGGAGTAAAAAAGGAAGATATTGATCTTGTTATTTATTGCGGTATCGGCAAAGGATTTATTGAACCAGCCAATGCCTATTTTTATGCAAAGATGTTCGGTATGGAAGCATCCTGCTTTGATATTACAGATGCATGTATGAGCTGGATTCGAGCCCTTGAAATAGCATACCAGTTTCTAAAAACCGGGAAATACCGCAATGTGCTTGTGGTGAACGGCGAATTTAATGCGTATGAACACGGCTACCCTGAATTGTTTGAAATTAAAGATCTCAAGCAAATCAAATATACTTTTCCGACCTACACCATCGGCGAAGCCGCATCGGCTACACTTCTTGTACCTTCTGAACAAGAGTGGTCTTTTGATTTTATTTCCAAGCCGCAGTATGCAGATTTATGCACCATCCCGCATGAAAATTACAAGGACTTTGTGGATGACTCTCCCAAACTTGGTTTATCGGGTCCTCATAAATTTGTATCTTTTGGTCAGGAAATGATTAATCATGCAACAATATATCTGCAACAGCTGGTTAAAGAAGTAATTCACAGTTACGACCATCCGGATATTTACTTTCCTCATGCCGCCACCAGCACGGCATATCTCATGGGCGGGGTAGATTTGGGAATCGACAGAGACAAAATGTATACGGAAGTTTTTCCTGCCTACGGAAATCTGGTTTCTGCCAGCGTTCCAGCAGGCATAAAGCGCGCGCTTGATGAAAAACGCATGAAACGGGGAGACAAGGTTGTGCTTTTCCCGGCAAGCGCGGGAATGGTATATAGCGTGGTTCAATTTACATATTGATTATCTATACATTTTACCCAAAATAAAATCGAGATATTTATCGGGAAGGTATTTTGGCCAGTACCATTCAATCCATGGGCTTCCGGTAATATGATATCTTGGTTTTGGCTTGGGAGATTTCAATATTCTAACGACCTGGGCGCCGACTTGTTGAGCCGATATGCCCTGCTCTTCACGCCTTAACATTTGCTTTCTCATGTTATGGCCGCTTTTCTCAAATACGGAGTCTTTGGCATACGCATAATCGTCTGTGGCATTCTTCGCAAATATTCTGGTTTTTACGGCGCCTGGAATCAAAACAATGATTTTAATGTTGAGTTTTTCAAGCTCCCGCCTTACAGAGTCTGAAAACCCTTCTACCGCAAACTTTGAGGCCGTGTAGGTTGATATATACGGCAGGCCATAATGGCCCAGAACAGAACTGATGTTTATGATTCTGGCTGGATTTTTTTTATGGACATTACCCATCAAAGGAATAAATGTTTTCATAATATTTACCATGCCAAAAAAATTTACTTCCATTACCTGACGATATTGTTCGATATCAAGATGCAAAAAAGGTCCTCCGATTAAAATTCCCGCATTGTTGATAACAGCGTCAAGGGGATTGGAGGCGAGTTTTTTCTGGATTACTTTATACGCAGCCTGAACAGTTTTATTTTGTGTAATATCGGCAATAACAGGGAAAAACAAATCGCTGTTTATTTCTTTTTGCAGCCGCCGGGCATCTTTTGGGTTGCGTACTGTTCCAAAAACAAAATAACCGTTTCTAATTAACTCCAGTAAAATTCCTTCGCCTATTCCTGTGGATACGCCTGTAATGAGTATGTGCTTCATAATTTCTTTGGTGGCCAGCCCTGAATGTCGAACTCCAGCCCAACTTCTTTGGGGATAGATACAAAGATATTTTTTATGATGTCAAGTTCTATTTCGTTATCAAAATATTTGACAAGGGGGGAGGTTAAATAAAAACAGGTGGAGTGAAACTGTTTCGCAACTCATTTTATCCATTAACAGGATTGTTCCTGCTTCTTTTTTTATCCAGTACGCAAATTGGCGCTCAGAGCGCCGCTGATGTTACCACAGCCAACAATTTCATCACCGATCCAAATCTTCCATTTGACTCTACCGCCACCGCAGATGATATTACAAGTATGTATTTTAATCCGGCGGGAATTGGCGTTCATCCATTACAAATCGGCGCTTTTTATGGAAATAACGCCAAAGACAAACTTCAGGACTATCTTGTTTTCTTGAACCTGTTTGGTCTTGGCTTGTCAACCCAGTGGAGACAGACTTCCGCATTCAACGCCCAACGATTTACGGTAGGAACCGGCATCGAATCCAGCAATGTGTTAAGCATTGGAACTACTTACAACTGGTATAAATCCAGCTCGGCAATACTGGACAATTATTCCGAGTGGGATGTCGGACTGATTCTCCGTCCACTCAGGTGGCTCTCCATGGGTACAGTAGCGCGTGGATTAAACCTTCCTACATTCCAGAAAGTGCAGATAAAGCCCCGCCTTGATGCCGGAGTTGCGTTGCGGCCAATACCAGGGTACAACGAAAGATTAACTATTTCCTTTGACTCAACTTTTTACTTTGATCAAAGGATACAATCCATTGTTCCCCGAATCAGCCTTGAATTTATTCCCGTTAAGGGGTTTACTTTTTACGGGGGCACAGTAAATCTCCAGGATTATTTTTTTGGTTTGAAAATCGCTCAGAATATTACCCAGATTTCATTTCAGGGCGCCATCCCCCACAATCAGGGACAATTTTATAGCGGCGGCATATTGGTCAGCCAGGAAAGATTTGATACTGACATTGAGGCCATTAAACATTACCTGGAAATCCCTCTTAATCAAAATTTCCAGGAAACCAAAAAAACTTCCATATTTTTCCTGCCAGAAAACATTTCCTTTTTTGACCTGATTTCAGGGATACGCCGCGCCATTAAAGACCCGCAAATTTCAGGAATAGTAATCAGAGCCGGGAATTTTCGAGGAGGTTGGGCGCAAGCCGAAGAATTGCGAAACGCCCTGTTGCAGTTTCAGGAAACATCCGGAAAACCGGTTTATGCCTATCTGGATTCTGCGAGCAACATTGACTACTATATTGCAACAAGCGCCGAAAAGATTATCATGCCTCCAGCCGGGTCGCTTCGCTTGAATGGGCTCAAGGCCGAAGTATTTTATTTAAAAGGTCTTTTAGATTATATTGGTATTGAACCGGAGTTTATCAGTATAGGGGACTATAAATCAGCCCCCCATATATTTACGCTTACAAATCCTGATAAATTTGAAAAAGAACAAATGAATAATCTGCTTCAAAATACGCAATATGAACTGAAGCGGGCAATTATTTCGCGCAGGAAAAAAATCCCTGCAGGCCAAATTGAAAAACTCTTTAATCACGGAATATTTACGGTAAGCAGAGCCAAAGAAGTCGGCCTGATTGATGACGTGATGTATTTTCCGGAAATCAAGGAAAAGTACCTGAAAATTTCTTCCTCATTAATCAGTTGGAATATTGAATTAAAAAATTATATCAAAAGCAAAATTTACCAGGATGACTGGGGGATAAGACCGGCAATTGCTCTCCTGGTTCTCGAAGGTGAAATTGCCGAAGAAAATGAAAACAATACTCCATTGATAGAGCAGGGAAGTAAAATATCTCTTGCCAGTACAGTAAAAACTCTTGAGAAAATCAGGAAAAATCCGGTCATTAAATCTGTAGTTATCCGAATCAACTCGCCTGGAGGCTCCGGATTAACCTCCGATATATTATGGAAAGAAATAAGGATGCTGCAACAAGAAAAACCAGTAGTAATTTCGATCGGAAATACGGCAGCTTCGGGAGGCTATTACCTCGCGGTGGGCGCCGATGAGATTCTGGCAGATCAAACATCCGTGACAGGCTCCATCGGGGTGTTTTTTGGAAAATTTAATTTAAAAAATCTGTACAAGAAATTTGGAATTCATAAGGAAATTTATAAACTGAATGAAAAAAGCGCCATTTTCAGCGAAGCCGAAGAATTCTCTACCGAAGAAAAAAATCTTATCCATGAACAAATGGTTGATTTTTATCAATTATTTCTGGATCGCGTTGAAAGAGGACGCACCAATATTTCCAGGGCACAGGTAGAAGAAAATGCCAACGGACAGGTTTATACCGGCGGGGAAGCCAAAAAAAGAGGAATGGTGGACAAAATCGGAGGACTCTCCCTCGCCATTGAAATTGCAAAAAACAGGGCAAAAATATCGGATACTTATTCGGACATACTGGTTTTCCCCGCAGATGGCGAAAATATTTTCAACGGCAACAATCCTCTGATTCCCTTGCCAGGATTGATAAAAAGCGCCATAAAAATTCTCGATAAAAGCGAAAAAATGGGAGCTTCCGACAGTATTTTGTTTCTAATGCCATACGACCTCTCCATCAAGTAATCATGAATCCATATATTAAAAGAGAACTTGCCCAGTCCATTCAAGTTAAAACTGAAATACTCAACGATGAAAACCTGTTGCGAATGGTTTGCGAAGTTGCACAAAAGGCCATTGAGACGTACAAAAATGGCGGAAAAATTTTAATTGCAGGTAACGGCGGCAGCGCCGCAGATGCCCAGCACTTTGCCGGAGAATTAATCAGCAGATTTAATTTTGACCGACCGGGACTTCCGGCTCTCGCATTAAATACAGATTCCTCGACGCTTACGGCCATTGGCAACGATTATGGATACGAATTCGTTTTTTCACGACAAATAGAAGCAAATGGGAAAAAAGGGGATATTTTTATTGGTATTTCTACATCGGGAAATTCCCTGAATATTTTACGCGCCATTGAAGCCGCAAAATCCACAGGTATGATGACCATTGGACTATCTGGAATATCCGGAGGAAAAATCAAGGCATTATGCGACTATTGCATTTGCGTACCTTCGGACCAAACGCCGAGAATCCAGGAAGCGCATCTTCTGCTCGAACATATCATTTGCGCCGTAATTGAGGAAGAATTGTTTGGAAATGGATTTGAAAAAAATCCGGATTGATTCGTCCTGGAGTTTGTTTCTGGATCGCGACGGTCTCATAAACGAACGACTCATTGATGACTATGTAAAGAACATTGGAGAATTCAAGTTAAACCCGGAATTCCTGCGGTACTATCCCATTTTTAGAAAAATATTTCACCGGATATTTATTGTGACAAATCAAAGAGGGATTGCAAGAGGCGTTATGAGCAAAGCCGACCTCGAAAAAATCCATACGCACCTGGAAGAAATCCTTGAACAATCCGGGGGGAAACCCGACCATATTTATTACTGTCCGCACGAAAATAATTCTTGCAATTGCCGAAAACCAGAACCGGGTATGGGATATTTTGCAAAAAAAGATTTTCCTGAAATTCAATTTTCAAAATCCGCAATGATCGGGGACAGTAAAAGCGATATGCTTTTTGGGCACAATCTTGGAATGTTATCTGTAATGTATCCGGACAATCAAGGCAGCTTCGGTGATTTGTCGTTCCAGGAATTTATTTCGTTTTTAAATCATGTTTGATTCTGGCAATTGTGGCGGAAGTGCTTTTCCCTTCTATAAATTCAACAATTTTGACTTCTTTGACAATATCGCTCCCGATCACTTGTTTATTTTTATAATCGCCGCCTTTGACCAGTACATCTGGTTGTATGGCTTGAATTAGCTCATACGGATCATCTTCATTAAAAACAACCACATAATCCACCACATCCAGAGCAGCCAAAAGACAGGCGCGATCCAACTCATCATTTATTGGGCGATCATTTCCCTTTAGGCGCTTCACCGATGAATCGCTGTTTAAGCCGACTACAAGAATATCTCCAAAACTCTTTGCAATTTCCAGGTATTTAATATGACCAACATGCAAAATGTCGAAACATCCGTTTGTAAACACAACTTTTTTTTCTTCCCGGTGAATATTCTTTAAAACCAGAATAATTTCTTGAAGTGTTTTTATCCGGTCATCCGTATTTCGATGATGAGTTGAAAATTCATACTCATCAATCTCGTCCATATTTGCAGTAGCCGAGCCAAGCTTGCCAACAACTACTGCTGCAGCAGCATTGGCAAACCGAACCGCTTTTCCTATATCCAGATTACAGGCCAAAGCAAATGCAAGGGCCGCAATTACCGTATCTCCTGCGCCGGTAACATCATACACTTCTTTGGCAAGCGTTGAAATTTTTTGCATTTCTTTGTCAAAAACGGCCATTCCTTCTTCAGATAGCGTAATGAGTCCGAACTCCAGATCGCACATTTGTTTTAATTTTAAGCCGGCGGCAAGCAGGGTTTTATCGTCAACAATGTCAATACCCGTT
Organism: Spirochaetia bacterium; assembly: GCA_029858425.1. Taxonomy (GTDB): domain Bacteria; phylum Spirochaetota; class Leptospiria; order Turneriellales; family JAOUFE01; genus JAOUFE01. The sequence goes on from JAOUFE010000090.1 coordinate 6,663, forward strand.
GCCTCAGAGGCTTCCTTCCTGTTGGGGGTCAATAAACAGGCGCCTTTGTATTTTGAATAATCGCTTCCCTTTGGATCAATGAAAACTTTTTTGTTTTCTTTTTTTGCCGCTTGAATTATGGCCTGCGTCAACCCGGTAGTTAAATTCCCTTTTCCGTAATCCGATAAAATAATTGCATCAACAGATTTTATTGCTTTTTGAACCCGGTTTAACACTAAATCCTGAGACTCCGAAGAAATATCCCCCCTGCTCTCCCGATCAAACCGGATCATTTGCTGATGCGCCGCAATGATTCTGCTTTTTTTGCTTGTTTTGCGGCCTTTTTCAATAGCGACTCCGCTGGTTTCTACCGAAAGATCTTTTAGCATGGAAATTAGCTGCATGCCATTTTCATCATTTCCGATAACGGCCGCAACATGGACAACTGCTCCAAGAGCTTTTAAATTGCGAACCACATTGCCCGCTCCGCCAAGGACAAATGTTTCCTTCACAACATCAACCACTTGAACCGGAGCTTCGGGAGATATGCGCGAACAACTGCCCCAGAGATAGTGATCAATCATCAAGTCGCCCACTACCAGAATTTGCGGCGACTTGTTTCGCAGAGTTTCAATCATTCAATCACCTTGCGACCTCGTCCTGAAACAGGCGCTTTATTTCGGGGATATAGGCTTCTATACCGTCTTCGAGTTCAAATCGCGGATGGTAATCCAGAGCTTTCACAGTTGGGGAAATATCGGCCTGCGTAAAAAACTGGTATTGCCCGATAAAAGGGTTTTTTATAAATTCATTGCCGTAATTTGTGTGTAGCTCTTTTTGCAGTATATTTGCGATATCTTGAAATGATCGGGCTTTGCCTGTACCGACATTAAATATTCCGTTTTTTGCAGGGTGCATGGCCCGGATATTTGCCTGAATGACATCTTCAATATAAATAAAATCACGCAAGATTTTATCGGAGCCTTCAAACAATCGGGGGGCTTTTCCCGACAGTATCTGGTGGCCTAATTGAACCACCATGGAGGCTGTTTTGTTTTTAAAAAATTCTCGCGAACCATAGACATTAAAATATCGCAGACCGACAAGATGCATTTCTTTATTTTTTTCGATATATTCTTTTGCAATATTATCCATCATCAGTTTGCTGAAGCCATAAACATTTTGAGGCAATTCGTTGCCCACTTTCTGGGGCGATGGGGCGTTGCCATATACGGCGCCCGATGACGCATAGATCATGCCGGCTTTATGCGAAACGGCAATATCCAGCAGCCTCTTGAATGCATTTACGTTGGTCTGGATCATCAAATCCTGCTCCAGAGCAGTCGTATCCGAAATTGCCGCCTGATGAAAAATATAATCAAAACGATAATTTTTAAAAAGCTGTTCCATCAAGGCAGCTTCATTGATATCGCCGTAAAGAACTTCCCCCTTAAAGCCGACAAGATTTTTATAATGCCCAAAACTTTTCAAGTTGCCGTTCGAAAGGGTTTTAACGCCGCGAAAAATATCCACGACCACCACTTTTGCGGCAGGATGATTTTCCTGAAAATAAAAAGCCAGGCTTGAGCCAATAAATCCGGCGCCCCCGGTAATCAGGATTACCTTGTTTACAAGTTTGTCGTCTGTATACTGCATTTTATCACCCAAATGCCAATTATCAGAAAATCTCTGACAGGTACACCTATTTATAGGGGCAAGTCTGCCCCCTTTGGCAAAGATCCCGGGCATGAACTCGAAATTCAGTCCGAATGATTTAAAACGCTTCTTCTTGCCCGGGTCGGTTTAATCGCGGCAATGGTTAAATTGGCGTAGATCATGAACCATGCCCCATCCCGGACAATTCCCCATATCATTTCTGACCTCCATTTTTAATCTAAAACTATTTTTACTTTCACCGATAATAAAATCAGTATGGCAGAAGAATGGAAATATATAAATGATCGCGGCGGAGAATATCCGGAAGCGTATTTTTTAAGCGTCGACGGGAATAAAATCAAAATAGAACTAAACAGGGAAAAAAAACAGGTCAAATTATTTGCCGATACCGAATCGGGGAAAGCCATTGAAAGCTCCATCACCAATGGCGTAATCATTGAAGAAAAAAATGTCCGGACAGGGAAACCGGAAGATCTTTATGAAGAGTTTTCCGCCTTAAGCGAACACATTAACGGCGTTCCCGACAGCAAAGTCATCCGGCTGATTGGCGGAAATTATGGCGTAATTCATGAATACCAGAGCTTCAAGACCATTGAGGAATTTAATTTACTAAAAAAATTACATGATCTTTTTACAAATGCCCCCCAATACCTTTTTTTGGGATTCCTGTCCCTGCTCCGCAGCTTGCTTGACAGACCCACCATTGCTGATGTGCTGGATTCCATGGCGGTGGTTACCGGAGGCTATCTTGTTTATCTCATAAATTTTAATTATGTTTTCGGCGGCGCTTTTCTTGCGGCAGGCGCGCTTGCTGCAGGATATATAGACTGGATGGTGCGAAAAAGACAACCATATATTTTTAAGGTAATCGCCATTTCTATTCCGGCATTTTATGCCATCAGCGTCGGGCTTAGATATCAATAGACCAGATTCTCATAAGGCGAGATAAAAATCCAAAGAAAAGAACATTCATGGCAGGATGCCGCGTGTTAAAATAACGAATATTCAAGCGCCTGAAAAAATGTTCCATTGCAGCGCCCAGCAAAAGCAATTTTCTTTCGGAAAAAGCCGGCAGAGAAATCGGGGAAATTTCGGCCAACTTTCCATTCGCGGATCTGTCTCGAATGGCCGAGTATAGAGGCAAAAAACTAAGTTTTAAAATCGCGTTTTGGGCTTCTGCGCTTTCCCCTGAAAATGCCCTTCGATGGGCTATCCAGCCAATGTCTTCAAAAACAGTAAAATCATTTTGTTTAAAAGACAGTTTGTCGTAAGCCCCTTTAAGGTAATCAAACCATCCGGCGCCCTGCATCAGCTCAAAGTATTGATTTTCGCGGCTCTGGCTGAAATACCAGAATCTTTCCCAGGGATCAGCCGGAGTTTGCGAAGGTTCCGGTCTTTGCAAAAGCGGAATTTCGAGGCAGCGGGAAACAATAGTTTCTTTTAATTGCCGGGTTTCATCCACCGACAATACAAAGTGTGTTTTGACCGGAGCCTCTTCAAGACTTTTCAGTAAAGCCGATTCCGCTTCATTTAAAATGCACGCGGCGTCTTCAAAAAAAACAAATCGACAATTCGAAAACCGCGGCGAGTACATTAAAAAATGCGACAACAAATGGCGAATGCTCCCCGGATCGGGATTTTTTTTATCGCCAATTTTTACATTTTCCGCCGCAAAGAAATAAAAATCCGGGTGTTCATTTTTTTCAACCATAACACGAATTTGCTCTCTGGAATATCGATCATCGCTGCGATTGTTGAACATAGACTCCATCATGGCATCCAAAATCCATTGTCTTTTGGCCGGGGTTTGCGTACCGCTGAAAATTACGCTTTCCGGCCAGGAACCGTCAACAAACTTTTTGAGAATACCCTGACTTTGTTTAAAAAGTTTTTGGGACATCAATACATACCGGTTAACCAGCGATTGTATTGTGGAACATCGCCGCGGACAACTTTAAAATACAGGCTTTGCAGTTTTTCGGTAACTGGCCCGATTGATCCATTCCCTACGGTTCTGTGGTCAATATTTTTTATCCAGGCCACCTGAACCCCTGTGCCGGCAAAAAAAACTTCATCGGCGCTATAAAGCTCCGAGCGGACAATTTTCCTTTCTTCGGTTTCAATAGAATTTTCTGCGGCCAGCGTTAAAATCGTTTTGCGGGTAATCCCTTCCAGGATCGACGAACTTAAATCCGGGGTGATCAACTTCCCGTTACTGACAATAAAAATATTCATTGCCGAGGCTTCAGACACATTCCCGTCTTTATCCAGAAACAACGCTTCATCAAAACCGTTTTCAACGGCCTCCGACTTCGCAAGCGCAGAGTTTACATAGCCCCCGGTCGCCTTGGAGCGGGTTGGAATCATGGAATCATGAATTCTTGTCCAGGAAGAAACGCAGATATTCAATCCTTTTTTTGTATCCAGATAATCATCCATTCCAAAAACATACAGGGCAAAGGCGTCCTTTAAATTATACAATTTCGGCGAAACATCAAAGTCCGATTTATAAATAAAAGGTCGCAGGTAAATATTTTGCTTCCATTCCCCCCTGCGAACAACCTGGCGAATAATTTCGGCAAAGGCTTCCTGGTCGTACTCCATTTTCATGTGAAGCATACGGGCAGAGCTGGCCAGCCGTCTGTAATGTTCTTCAAGTCTAAAAATATATACATCTTTTTTTTCAGGATTCCAGTATCCGCGCATGCCGCCAAAGCAGGCCGTGCCATACTGAAGAGCGTTTGTTTGAATATTGACGTTCGCGTCTTTCAGCGGGATATATTGACCGTTAAAAAAACAAATTTTCTCAGAATGTGCTGCCATGACCGGAGCTTGTTTTTGAGATCGATAACGCGTCAAGAAATTGAAGAGCGAAAAGAAGGGGGGCGGAGAGATTCATTTTGAATGACGAATGTTGAATTTTTTGCAATTCATAATTTTTCATTCAACATTCATCATTTCTTCTCTGCCCCCCTTAGTTTATAACCGACCATGCGCCAAAACTGTAATCTGTATTCGACGAACCAGCCTTGTTGCCAATGCTGTAATAGTCTCCGGAATCCACCGCATTGTTGTTATTCATGTCTACAACGCAAAGCATGTTGCCGTGAATGCCCGCAGGTACCCACATGTTGTTCCAGGCCGCATTGCCGTTTGCGTCAAAGAAAATGACCGATACGCCGCTCAGACCCAAGCTGGCGCCGGAGCTGATGGTCAATGGATAACTGTACGAAGAC
>JAOUFE010000091.1 GCA_029858425.1 Spirochaetia bacterium
CCATCCGCAAAGAATGATTACAGCAAGCGAGATTCGTAATGTGATTAACCGGGGTGAGATTATTGAAGAATACCCCGAAGACAGTCGCGGGCATAGCGCACTATTGCTGGGTATAAGTCAAAATAAGAGGTCGATACATGTAGTGTGTTCGCCAAAAAATGATTACCTTGCTATTATAACGGCTTATATACCGGATACAGGTGAATGGTCAGAAGATTATCGCAGGAGGAAATAAAATGGAATGCGTGTATTGCAAAGGAAAATTGAAAAAAAGCGAGGCTCCTTTTACACTGGAACGCCCGGATTACCAGATTCACTGGAATGGCTTACCCGCCTATGTATGTACCCAGTGCGGCGAACCTGCTTTTGAAGAAAAGGCGCTTGAATTAATTGAAAAAGCAGTGGAATCCATTGAAAGGGAAAAAGACAGATTGGCCGTATGAGTTTATGCGCATGAGAATGGCAAAAATGAGAAAATTTGTCGTTTTGTTGCGGCGTAAAACAGGGAAACCAATAAAATGGAATGCGTGTATTGCAAAGGAAAGTAGAATGGAAAGTAATTTTGTTTGACTATATAGATCGACACTACACCAGGAAAAGGAGACATTCGGCGCTGGATTACAAGGCTCAAGCCGAATATATTTAAAAAACGGCTCACACACGTGGGGATGAACCGCTCAAGGAGAATAAGATGAAAGCAATATCATGTACCTCACGGGGCAAGGCCTCCGTTTTTTTGCTTTACAAAGCTGACGTAGATTCACTTGTTTATCCATGGTGACGGATACTTCATCGCAAAAGAAAATTTCTTTTTTTGCTACAACAGAGACGGAATGTCCTGTCTGCAAAACGGCTCATAAAAAAGAAGAATTGTTTTCCGGCGGCGGCAGACTTGTCGCAGGAAAACTGACTTCGGAACTTCGGCGCACTTATCTGGAAAATAAAAAATTTGGCAAAGTATATCCCCTGGCCTATGTTGTCCAGGTATGTCCGGGATGTTTGTACGCCGCATATCCGCGGGATTTTAACAATATAAGCATGGACGAAGTCCAGGCCATAAAAGGGTCAACGGAGCATCGAAAAAAATTAATATCAACGCTGTTTAACGACCTGACCTTTAAGGATAACAGAACTCTGGTTCATGGCGTTGCATCCATGGCGCTTGCGGTAGACTGTTATCATCTGCGGGTATCCAAAATTGCGCCCACCCCGAAAAAGGCGGTTTCGGCAATTCGGGCGGCGTGGTTGTTTGACGATCTTTTTCAGGAAGTTTCTTACCGTCCATACGACAAGGCTCGGGATTTTTACTATATGGAAGCGGTGAAAAATTATGCAAAAACGCTTGAGCTTATGCAAAACGGTCAGGAACCGGTCGAGCAGGAAAATTATATTCTTGGTCCGGATCTGGATCATAACTGGGCTTACGACGGCATTATTTATTTAAATGCATTTCTTACAAAAAAATATCTCGATCAATTGGCCGTCGATAAACCCGGAAAATACAAACTGCTGGAAAGCGCCAAACGATATCTGTCCAAACTTTATGGAATGGGCAAATCATCGAAATCAAAGCCGTCCATAATTATTGACATTTCAAAAGAGCTCTACGATGAAATTGGAAAAATGATGGCTGAGCTGGAACCTCCGGCCTGATTGTCAATAACGGCTATTCATGAAAGTTTTTAAAAAAGTTCCATGGCAGATTTTATTTATTATATATGGCGGCTCCATTTTTTTCATGAAGAACCTGTATGCAGCAGATTATGTATTTTCTCCCGTTTCCATTTCTACGGCCAATATATTATTTCATCCGGAAAATCCTCTCGATAATTCGGTAAACCTGGGGGCGGCTCTCGGAATTTTCAACCGGCCGGGTTTTTACGGCGGGTACAATCTTTTACCCGCAGACAGGCAATACTGGGGATCATTTATTTTTTCAACTGGAATTGGCGTTTTTGGAGTCAGCTATTTACATTCTGCAAGCGAGACATCGCCTGAATTTTCTCACGGACTTTTTCGCGCCGGATTTGGAAAAAGCCTGACTCCGAATTTAAGTTTTGGTTTTTTTTTAAACTACTCCTATTTAAATTTAAATGACTTGAAAAGTTCGGCAGGAATTGAGCCATCATTAACGTATACCATTGAGCCGTACTCTGCGCAAAAGCCGGTTATTGGAATTCACAATTACTTCCTGTATTCTTCACTAAAAAATCTTTCGCTGGATTTTAACCAGAGTACTGCATTCCAGCCTTCTTTGATTTTTGGTTTTGGAGCGGGGATCATCAAGTACAAGGATTTTTTAACTACTTTTCAGATTGAAAGTTCGGCCAATGCCAAAATGAGCGTCGCTCCGGTTTCACTTGCTCTGGGGTTTCAATATTTGATGTTTCAGGCGCGCGCCGGATACAGCCTTGAAATTCCTTTTGCATCCCCAAAGATCCGACCAACAGATTTTACTCTGGGAGGCGGTATCTTGCACGACTTTGGCTCCGTGTATTTATCTTTGCAATACGGCGTAAAAGGGCTTTTGCACAATGTAGCGGAACATTATTTTTCTGCCGGACTGGTATATAATTACGCAGACGACCGGGCGCCTTTGCTCAATGTGGTTCCTGATGTTCAATATATTTCTCCCAACGGCGACGGGAGACAGGATTATGTGACTTTCAAGATAAACGTTTCCGATTTATCGCGGGTAACCGACTGGAAACTTGAAATAAAAAATGCGCGAGGCGAAGCGGTTAAAACATTTTCAAAAGACAAGCGTTCCAGAAGCGTTTATTTTCCTTTGTATAGAATTGTTACCGATTTATTTGAAGATCGCCAGTACCAGGATATCCCCAGGTATATTATCTGGGACGGCTCTTCGGAAAATCTGAATATTAATGTAAGTACGCTGGTAAACCCTCCGTCCATTGCATTGCCCGATGGAATATATTTTTATGAGATGAGAGTAAGCGACGCCAAGGGGATGAACAGCGATCCGGTACGAGGCAATATCACTATCGATACTGTGGTACCTGAAATAAACCTGAAACGCGATAACGTTTATGAAAATAAAGATTCCGGTACTGTGTTTAGCGCTACACAGCTTGCCCCCAATCAAAATGAAGATATGTTCACGGGGATCATTTCGGACGAAGCAGGTCATGCGGTAAAAACATATTCCTGGGCTGGAGCAAAGAGTTTCCCCAAACAATTAAAATGGGATGGTTCCGATGATGAAAACCTCCGGGTTCCAGACGGTTATTACCGTTATGAGTTGACCGCTATGGATATTGCAGGCAATGCAAACAGCGCATTTATTTCCAATATAGCCGTAAACAACAGCCCGGTTCATGCAGAAATATTTTCTGAAACGGATGGTTTCAGTCCAAATAATGACGGAAAACTGGATACAATAAAATTTGAAATTCTTCCTGCGAAAATAAACGATAATTTTACCTGGAATATCTTTATCACAAAAGAAAAAATCACAACAGAAAAAACAAAAGATATGAAAAATGTTGTTTCCGTTGTAGCGTGGACCGGAACCAAAGAAAATTTTCCGGCATCCATAACATGGGATGGCAAAGACACGAAGCAGAATCTCTCCGGCGATGGCATTTATTTTGTTACTTTGATAATCGATCATAACGGGGAAGTGTTTTTCACCTCCAGATCATTTGTATTGGACACACGGGTTCCGGAAATTTCCGTTAGTTCCAATATGCAGGGGATTTCGCCTGACAATGATAAAATAAAAGATGATGGTTTTTTTTATCTGGCTGCGCATGATAAATCCAGAATAAAAAGCTATTCCCTGAACTTGTACGAGATCTTGCAAATCAATGGAAAAACCGTTCGAGTCCCCTTTAAATCGTGGTCGGCAGCAAAGGCGCCTCCGGAAAAAATTTATTTTAATGGAATCAGCGAAAAGGGATTGTTGATGGAAAGCCTGCAAACATACGAGATCGAAACAAGCGTTACCGATATTTATGAAAACACAAAAACCGGAACAAGCGGAGAAATTTATTCTGGTTTGCTTGCAAGCGACCAGGGTTCCCGGTTAAAAATTACTTTGACGGGATTGAAATACAACAAAACCAGTGACCCATTGAAATATGACCGGCTTAACGCGCTGCTCTCTTTGCTTCTATATGATTATCCTGAATACAAGGTGCGTATTGAAGTTCATACAAACAGCGTCGGAGGCGAAGAAGCGAATCTGAAAGCATCCGAATTGCGAGCCCGGAAAATCATGCGTTATTTTCATTCGCGGGGATTATCGTATGACCGGTCGGCTTACCAGGGGTTCGGCGAAATCATACCGTTATCGGAAATACAAGGAGAGATTGTTCAGTACAAAAATGACAGGCTGGAGTGTATTTTAATTAAATAGATTCCGCCGGATATTTTTTTATAACCGCTTTTTCCCACAGATTTTCAAGATCATAATAATCTCTCTTCTCGCGCAAAAGAATATGGACGAGAAGCTCTCCATAGTCGAGAACCACCCAGCCGCTGGAATATTCCATCTCGTTTGGTTTGCCTGATGAGTATACTCCAAGATCGCGCAGTTGCGCAATTATGTCCATGCTTAATTTTTTTAAATGCGATGAGGACAGGGCGCTGGCTGTAATAAACCAGAAATCGTATCCAAACTGCGGTTTCAGGTTGATCAGGGCAATATTTTCGGATTTATTCTCATCCAGTATTTCGCATACTTTTTTTCGTATCACCTGAAAATCCGGAATATCCGCAGTTTTTGGCTCCACGTTATTGCAGTTTGATTTTTCCATAGTCTTTTCCCAGAATCAAAGTCATGTCGGTAAAGGACGACTTGTTGATCAGAGCATATTTCCTTTCTATATTTAATGATTTTGCGATCATATAGGAATAATATGTATTCCCTTCTACGTCGAGCAAGATACTGTTTTGATAATCATGTTGATCGGCATTGGAAAATTCGATTACAACAATCCCTTTTCTGCCGATAGAATTTTGAATTTTCTTGGCAAGGTTGCTGATCGCGGTTCCATTTTTAATTTCCATGCGCGGCATCCTTGTTAAAAAAGGATTTTCATGCTCCATCAAATCTTTTTTAAAATTTTTCAGGAATAAAGCCGTGGAATCCAGGTCTGCTATAAATCCATTTTCAAGGCGCTTCACGGGGATTTCAATGCTGGTCAGGTGCCAACCTTCGGAAAACCCGAATTTTTTTCCGAGCGCAAACAATTCCGATTCGGTTAAATTGGTTTCGATTGTTTTTGAAAAGATGGTAAAAACCCCTTCACTGGAAAGTAAGTTCCATTTATTTTCCCGGTTATTCCAGATATTGTAAATGAGAGAATAATATCGATACAAATCAATGGCCGGCTTTGTTTCGTTTTTTACCGGCGGGTTTAAAAAGCGGGATATCATGGATCCGTTTAAAATAAATTCGCCCGATGGAATTTGTTCTCCTTCGACTATGGCCGGTCCCCACATAAAAGATGGAACACCTTCGATCAAATCAACTACTTTGGATAATCCTTCCATGTCGGTTTCAATGTAATAGGGGATCGGGATATTTAACAGGTTGGAGATGTCTTCGGAAATGTCTACAGGTTTTGTAAAATTTATTTTCTCCTCAAGCGTAGGTTCGCCGACTTTCATCCTGGTCTGGGGAAGGAACGAAATAAATCCAATCCGCTGGGTTTTTGGGTATATCGTTGCAACGCTGAAAAATGTTACATGACTTTCTTTCTCTGAAATTTTTTGCTTGCAGATAACAAGAATTCCAAAAGAGTCTTTGTCTCTAAAAAAAGACTCTACGGGCGTTCGGGTTATAATTTGAAAAACTTTCCACCCCCCGATCAAGAGGACAATGAAAATCAGGATAAATATTATGAGACTTCGTCCAAAATTATCGGAGGTTCGCAATTTTTTTTCCATGGGCAAGTTCCTGCAGTAATATATTATAAAAGTTTACAGAGTCAGGTTGAACAGGCATTTTTTTGGATAGAAGATGATTTAATGTGGCATTGTTTTTATCAAAGCAAAGCTCTGCGGTCGATTTGCTGAAAATGCTGTCATTAATATTCAGCTTTAACGAGGCAAGATAGTCGGCAGAAAAAATAATCCTTGAAAAAAGCGGCATATTTTTGCACCCGGTGGAATGAAAAAAAATAGCATGGGCAATTTCATCGTTCTTTATTTTAAATTGCTCCTGAATATAATATGGCGCTGATTTGGCGTGATAGATGGTTGGCGGTAATTTTAAATACCGCAGGACTCTGTATTTTTTAAAAATATCCATGTGAAATTTTACAGGTTTTTCTTTCGTGATATCATGGGCAAGGGCAGCCAAAAGCAGCTTTTGGAGCGTATGCTTTGGGAGATTTTCACGCTTCCCTAATTCCAGGCTTATTTTGGCAACCGTCAAAGAATGATCATATCTATATGGACTTAAATTTGCGCAAATATATATATTCAGTTTTTGAGCGAGATTTGTTATGCAATAATCGTACCCTTCGACAGCCTGCTGCAAATTTTTCATGTTTATTGATGTGCGTCGCTTTATATTCAATTTATGCTAATTTAGCCAAACAATATGGCCTGAAAATTAAATTTCCTTGAATATTTCCGCCAAATTTCGTACCGTTTTTTCAATTATTTTCGTATCGTATGTGGAAAATCCCATGACCAAACCGTCGATACTTATCGTGCCATGATAATAATCGGATATAAATACTAAATCAATTTTCTTGATTTTTGCTTTTTGAATGAGAATTTTTTTATCATAAGGTTTCCTGAAACGGGCTGCAAGATGAAGGCCTGAATCAGAGTTTTCGATTACAAGAAAATCAGAAAGGTGTTTTTGGGTTGCATAAAAAAGATAATCTTTTCGTATTTTATAAACTCTGTGCATTTGCTTCAAATGCCTGTATAAGTATCCCTTCTCGATGAAACAAGCTGCGGCAGCTTGATTGATAATCGCTGGTTGACGATTGATTAATTTTCTTTTTTCCAGAAATTTGCCAATATATTCAGGCGGCAAAACGCAAAATCCAATGCGTATGGCTGGAAAAAGAATTTTACTCAATGTGCCTATATAAATAACCTTGCCTCCTGACCCCGTACCTTGAAGAGAAGCCAACGGCTCTCCCGTATATCTGAAATCGCTGTCATAATCGTCTTCTATAACAAGCAGTTTTTTCTGTCTTGAGATTTCCAGAAGTTTCAATCTTCTTTCAATGCTCATTGTATGTCCAAGAGGAAACTGGTGCGATGGAGTAATATACGTCAGAGAACTTTCGCTCGGAATAATTTTATCCACCTGCATTCCCTCATGGTCAACCGGGATGAAATGGATTTCGCCTTTTTTATTTTCAAAAACAAATCTTGCCAGTTTGTACGAGGGATTTTCCAAAAATACTCGGGTACCCGCATGAACAAATATTTCTGCGCAAATAAATATGGCTTCTTGAGAGCCATTGACAATCATAATTTGTTCTGCTGTACAATTTACCTGTCTTTTTAGTGTCAGGTATGCGGCAAGAGCTTCGCGTAAAGGCCGGTAGCCCAGAGAATCCTCATAGTAGTAATTGCCGGATCTCAATTCACGATAACAGCGTGCCGTGATTCTTGAAAATATTTGAAAGGGGAAAAGAGAAACATCTGGTCCGGCGGGATGAAATGGCCGTAATAAATTTTCTTCTGGCGATCTTTCGGGCGGTACCACATCTCCGGATTTTTTGCTTTTAAGCAAATCCAGATAACCGTTAGGAAAACTTTTGACGTAGACACCCGATCCACGCCTGCTTTCAATATATCCTTCGGCATCCAGATGTGCAAATGCCTCAAGAATAGTATTTCTGGAAACCCCAAGTTGTTCTGCAAGAATTCGACTGGAAGGCAGCCTCATTCCTCTTGAATAAGATTCATCCAGAATAGATTTTCTCAATTGTTTGTAAATAACCATGTATTTTCTGGACATAAAAGTGGCTTATAATATATTCTATAATTGGATCTTTACATCAACCACTTTTTATGTTAATATTTTATTATGAAAAACAAAACAATGCAAAAAAGAACAAATATTAGCAGGGGAAAAAACAGAGGGGTCGAAGATATAAGTGAGATTTACAAAATTCTGGATGAGGGATTGATATGTCATATTGCTTTTATCCGCAATGGTTATCCGGTTGTACTTCCGACCAATTACGCAAGGCACAAAAACCAGATTATTGTGCATGGCGGCAATGAAAGTCCTTTTTATCAGGCGCTGGCTGCAGCCAACGACATTTGCCTTACGGTAACTCTTCTGGACGGGCTGGTTCTTGGCAAGTCGGCGTACAATCATTCGGTAAATTATAGAAGCGTTGTCATATTTGGCAAGGCAAAGCAAATTCTGGACAATAATGAAAAAATCGAAAATTTGAAAGTACTGATTGACCATGTTGTGAAAAATCGCTGGGAGTCAGTTCGGACGCCTGCTGAAAAAGAATTAAATGCCACCATGGTTTTATCGATTCCAATTCAAGAATACTCCGCCAAGATGAGAACAGGAAAGCCAAATGTGATTGCATCCGATGAAACTTATCCGGTATGGTCGGGTGTATTGCCGCTGGAGACAAGGCCAGGAATACCGGAGGCAGACGAATTTTCTCAAAATTTGACAGCAGATTATTTTATTGAAAACTATAGCAGGAAATAACATGAGTGTATCTCAAAAACAAATATTGATTTTGAGATGCAGCCCGGGAAAATTTTATTTTTTCAATATCAGGGAATAAGCGCTTACAGGCTCCATTTCAAGAGATTCTATTTTGCTTATTTTAAATTTTGTGTGAGTTGCTTTTTCGGACAATTGGGAAATGTAATCCAGGGATTGTCTCGAAGTCGCATTCTTGCTTCTTTCCATATAGTTGGTGACGACAATCCCTCCTGGTTTTAGAGCGCTATAAATTTTGTTAAAAACTTCTACAGGATTATTCCAGAATTGAACTGCATTGGATGAAAATACAGCATTCAAGCTTTCCGGCGCTAATTGAACGTCCTCAATTTTTTCTGCAATCGTATGCAGAATTCCGCTTTTTTCCAGGCTTCCAAATTTTTTGCGTACAGAATTTATCATAAGTCCGGAATGATCCAGGGCAATAATTTTTCCAGAGGCGATCATCTTTGAAAACTCATTTAGCGCGATTCCCGGACCGCAGCCTATTTCCAAAACATGATCGGAAGGCTTTAGCTCCAGCAGGCCAACAGCCCATCTGTTTCGCTGAATATTGGATAATCTGCGCGCCATGATCTGTCCGGCAAGACGCCCCATGAAACCCTCCGGTTTTCCAAACTGTTTCATAATTACATTTCTTAAACTCATTTTTTCCTCCGAAAAGCACAACGCTTTAACATGTCAACCATGTTGTCATATTATATTCTTTTGAGCTTATCGGCAAGTTTTTGTGTCAATCTTGTTGTCATTTTGTTGGCTGCGGCAAAACTGGCAATGTTATGCTCAATAAAGGAAATTTATTAAAGGATATTTCTTTTCAAATCCGGGGGCTTTTTCACCGCCTTGCCTTGACAGGGGAATCTTTACATGCCCAATCGCCCATCAGTATTGCCCAGAGGGCCATTCTCGAAAGTATGTATATTTCCGGCCGCCAAACTATCCCTTCGTTGGCAAAAAATCGCAGCGTATCAAGGCAATTTATTCAAAAAAATGTAAACGGATTGACCAGGAAAAAATTCGTTAAAATCCTGGAAAATCCGGAACACAAGCGGTCATTCTATATTGAGCTTACTGATGCCGGACGAGAGCTAATTGGTGAATTTATAAAAAAGGAAAATATGGTGTTTCAGGAGCTGGCAAAACATTACTCTCTGATAGAGCTGGAGAATGCATTGAGCCTGTTAAAACGCTTTGATAAACATTTACAAAATTATGATGGAAAAGCGAAATAAGTTCCAAACGGGTCGGGCTCTATACTCTCATTTTTTCCTTTTTTTTGCGTTTGTACATTAGCAGGTCTCCATCTGCCAGCAATTTTTCTACTGTTTGATGCCTGTTCGGGTTAAAATCCACGATTCCGTGTGAAAAAGATATCGCATAACCGCGATGGACTTCCTGATTGTATTTTTCCAGCAACTGGAGTAATGTTGCAATAATGCTCTCAGCGATCTCTTTTGAGGTATTGGAGAGTAATCCTATAAATTCATCTCCGCCGAGTCTTGCAAAAAGATCGGATTCGCGAAATACGCTTTTCATTTGACTGGCAAAGGCAATTAATGCCTGATCGCCTTCTGCATGACCAAAATTGTCATTAATAGATTTAAAATTATTCAAGTCGAAAAAAACCAGAGAGGCTGGTATTTTTTGGCGAACAAAAAGCATTAATGTGTGGCGGGCAAGCATCATAAACCCCCTTCTGTTTAATATGTTTGTGAGTTCATCTATTGTCGCCATTTGTATGGCCGCAAGCTCGCGCTCCACCGTTAATGCAAGGTCTTTTAACGCAAGCAGATCTTGTTTGTCAAAATTTCTTGGTTTTTCATCGATAATGCATAGTGTCCCCAGCTTGCTTCCATCGGGAGCTGTTAACGGGCAGCCTGCATAAAACCGGATATGGGGTTCATTGAGGACAAGCGGATTGTCTGAAAATCTTTCGTCTTGTATTGCATCCGGAATGAGGAAAATATCATCCCCAAGAATTGCGTGACCACAAAAAGAAATATCACGCGGCGTCTCGCTGACGGTGAGTCCCACACAGGATTTAAACCATTGACGGTTTTCGTCAATAATGCTCACCAAAGCAATGGGTACATCAAACATTCGTTTTGCCATTCGCGTTAACCGGTCAAACCGTTCTTCTGCCGGGGTATCCAGAATGTTGAGAGACTTTAAAGTCTTTAACCGGGTTTCTTCGTTTGGAGGGACAGGCGGCGTTTTCATTTCGATCTCCTGGATATAACTCGCAAAATTATCATATTTTTCATTATTGTATTATACATATTTAAAAACGATAATACAAATATTATCGATGATTGTATAATATTACTTTATATCTCATAGCATGCTCGTCGATTCCGGGCAGAAACTCGATATTCGGTAAGTCTGGCATGAACTTCGATATTCAGTCAGAATGTAGTAAAATGAATGCTCCCAAACTCGCGCAGGTAAAAAGCTCGCGCCAATTTGATTTAACTGTAAACGACGATAAAACTATAATATTTCGCCCTTTCCGGATAAAAATTCCGGAGAAAGGAAAATATTTTTTCCAT
>JAOUFE010000199.1 GCA_029858425.1 Spirochaetia bacterium
CGTGCGGATTACCAACATTCATTACACGGGTAGATTGAATTTTGCGGCTGCTGTGGGAAGTGTTTTACGAGACACCGCCCCGTCACGCGGTTCCGCTCTTGTCCCGAGCTTGTAGCGAAATCTGATTGGGGGATGTTGGCGCGAGGGGGGAAAAAGTGCCGACCCGGGGTCACATCATCTGCCGGATGGCAATCGGCAAAAGGCATTTTTAGTTTTAGAAAACGGTACAATGACGAAAGGCCTCACTCGGCACTGGGGATGATCGCGCCGTCGGTATTTATGAAAAAATATCAGCAGGAAAATTCCACCTTATTTTGACCCCGAAGTGGTCTAAAAGATGGGGAGAGGCTCAATCTTATCACTGTCGTAGCCGTACTTGTCGCGCCAATTATAAAGAGTTTTGGTTGTAACCCCAATTTCCCGGGATAACGCCGTCGCCCCAATTCCCGCACAGACCCGGACTATTCATTGCTCAGGCCTTTAAAATCATACAAAAAAAGTGTGTAAACATACGAAAATATATTTAGATCATCCATGAATCGTCTAGGCTTGCCGGATAGTGGATTTTTTTCTATCCAAGTACTGTGATATATGGAGACTAAAAAGTTATCACCCGAAGGGGAGAATTTCAGATTCAGATCAGATTGTTCATTTTTACTATCTATATTTATTTTTTGCCTCTCCTCACCGCTATCAATATCAAAAAGAATAATTGAAAATTTTCCGTCTAATTCACCACTTGATCTTAAAAAACATAAAAGACCATTTTTGAGAATTGTACCATTGTAATCAAAACCGAAAGTTAGTTGTTTTTTATCTGCAAAATTACTCTTATTAAGCCGCATTATGCCAGCTGGATTAAAATTATCTGAAGTAAGTTTCGTATAGTAAATATAATTCTTATCCATAAATGGCGCAGTGGCTAATTGTTCGACCTCTTGAATTTTATTATGTTTTTTGACATAGATGCTTCGTTTATGCAAATTGTCTGTATGATTAGTAAAAAAGAGCATGTTATGTGCCCTATCCCAAACAGGACTATCGCCTACGGTTACGAACTGACTATTGCTTCGTTCGACATAGCCCTTATTACGCCATCCACTAACATCTGCTTTATAAATTGAGCATCTGTCTTGATTTGGACACAAAGAATAAGTGATTTCATTGTCAGTCCAATAAATAGTTTCAATTATCATATCATTCCATTTCACATCGCCCCAGTCTGATATTTTTCCAGAAAGATTTATTTTGAGTATGCATTTTGAGAAATTAAAAATAGTTATCCCATAAGCACAGAGGTGCATAGTCTTGTCTAGACTTGAAAACATATTTACTAAAATATATTTACCATCTGGACTCCATGCGTAACTCATGCGATTGCTTACTGTAGTCAAAATAGCTCTTTGGGCATTAAGCTGATTCAACTGTAATGTAGCGCAGGCAAAAAATATTACTCGCCATCGCTGACGAAGGTAATTGAGCTGTTTCATATTACTCCTGTTTTTGAAACTCGCCTTTCTGATTAATTATTCGATTCAGAATATCACTCGGTCGTTCTCTAATAATTGAGTCACCACTTCGCGGATGAAACCACTCAAATTTGCCAAAGTTTTGTAAATCACGGGGCTCCATAATATCGCCCTTAATAAAATCTGCATAACTTTTTGGTTTTTCTGTAGAACTTCGAATTTCAAAATGTAGGTGCGGGCCACTGCTTCTGCCCGTATTCCCAGATGCCGTTATGACCTGCCCTTCTCTCACTTTTTCGCCTGTCTTGACTTTGATAGCGGAATTATGACCGTACAAGGTAGAAACATACTTACCATTTATCTTGTCATAATGGGTCACTATGATATACTTACCAAGTCCTGTTCCTGGTTTCGTCTCGCCAACCGCCGACACTTGACCAGCACCCACTGATAATACAGATGTACCTTCACCCATACGAATATCTGTGCCTGTGTGGTGTTCAGCACCGGCAGCAGGGTTGGTTGGATTTGCTCTCATACCTACCGGTGAAGTAACACGAAACAGGTTCATATTCACAGGATAATCCAGTCTGCCATCAGGATCCTTGAAATTCAGCGGACTGCTCTGCCCGTAAGAATACCCCGTTAAGTTTTTTGAATTATATATACCACCCATTCCCGGTAACATGCTTAGATTAAAATCATTATCAGGAAAACTCAATTGTCGTTGCGTTGGTAAATATTTGTCAAACGCTGGATCCGTACTCACCCACCCACTCACCCTCGGATCATAATACCTCGCCCCAAAATAAATCAACTTCGTCTCCGCGTCTTCCTCCTTCCCAGTAAAACGGTAGCCGAGCAAATGCGTGTTACTTCCCTCATCGACCCACGTCTTGCCATAGGGGTTACGCCTCACCCTCTCCACGCTTGCCCTGAGCGGCGTCGAAGGGTACGTGGAGATGGGAGAATTTCAGTATTCATTTGATAATTGACTGCATTTATATTTACTATCCTGTAGTTCCATTCGATAAGCTCCCAAAGGTGTTGTATCTTCTCTGAAATTTAGGTTACCACTGAAATTAAAATTCGCGACAATAGAATTTATTTTACCTTTTATATGATATCCCATAATGCCATCATTTTTATGATAATTTACATATACAAATTTACTGTTATCGAATTTTTGAAAATTTATAGAAG
>JAOUFE010000092.1 GCA_029858425.1 Spirochaetia bacterium
GTCTCCGTCAAGAAGCTCTTTCATGTTTTCAGCAAGCAAGTCGCGATCATCAGGATGAATAATATCATTCAGATTCATCTGCTCCAGCTCCTCCTTTGGGTATCCAAGAAAATCACAAAGAACTCCGTTGGCAAAATCAATTTGGCCGTCAGGATGGGCAATAATCATTCCAATAGGAGCAAATTCGAGAATATCGCGTATACGATCCTGGCTTTCCTGCAGTTCTTTTAATATATTTTTCCGAATATGGGCGCTTTCTTCATTAATAAGCTCATTTTCTTCGAGTTCCTGCAACCTCTTGCTGGAATGTAAAATTTTTGATATATGCCGAATGATGAAATAAATAGCCATGCCACATGCAACAACAATCAACCAGGGGAAAACCCACAGAAAATCGGAAATAGCTACAGGCATTTTTGCATCTATGGCAAAAAAAACTCCTCTCAACCCCATCATACCTGCAATTAAAATCGCAATCACAAGTGGTATTGCCAGCCCGTAGCCAACTACTACCCACTTTTTTATTTTTTTCGAATCACCCGTCATCCTGTCCATCCAATCGCCAATTTTTCCGACTGTTTTGTTCCTTTATAGGAATATACGCATAATTGCGCAAACGGGCTTCATTTTTTGCTAATATGGCGACTCTGCGGCGCCTGCTTTTCGGTGATTTTTTCTATACCGGAAATACTGAAAACAGTATTTCATCTAAAAAAACTGACCGCATAATTTCACTTTCAATACACGCATGCTATAATTCATAGATTGAGTAAATCCATTATTTAACCAGGTTCAGGCAGAAACTCGAAATGCAGTTAGAATGATTTAGACTGACGCAGTTTTGGGGCGCTTCACGTCCCAAAACTGCGCATTTTACGGTATTTTGACGTGAATATCGAAGTTCATGCCCAACCTGAAATTGCTGGTTTTTAATGGACTATATGTCAAAATTTTTATAATATACCGCCATGCCTACATATGATTACAAATGCCCGGCCTGCTCAAGCAAGTTTGAAAAATTTCACGGAATTTCGGAAAATCCGGAAATTGCCTGCCCGGAATGCGGTAAAACCGCCCAGAAACAAATTGGCGGCGGCGCAGGAATCCACTTTAAAGGTACGGGATTTTATTCCACCGATTATAAATCTTCGTCTAAACCTTCTGCAACGGCAGCTACTGTCGAAAAACCATCGAAAACATGCGCTCCTGGCGCATGCGGATGTGCATGACGCGCATTTTGCGGCCTGACTCTGGAAAATTCTTCAAATTTTTTGTTTTGGCAGGAATATTCTTTTATGGATGTTCTGCCAATAAATTTATCGTAAACCAGGTTGCCGGGGCAATGAATACCGGCAGGGCAGCCTTTGAAAGGGAACCCGATCTTGAAATTGCCCAGACCGCGCTTGCCTCCAATTTAAAACTGCTTGAAGCCATCCTCGAAGAAGACCCGACCAATGAAAATCTGAGACTCTTTCTCTCCGAAGGCTACGCCCTTTACAGCATGGCCTTTGTAGAAGACAAATATGAAGAACTCGGCTACGCCAATTCACAATCTTCCGATTACGAGCGAAAAAGAGCCATCCGGTTTTATCTGCGCAGCCGGGATTATGCTTCCGCACGAATCTGCAAAAAACTAAACATCGCATCTGCCGAACAAATCGTCCGGGAAAAACTGGAAAAATATCTGGCCGGGACAAAAAGGGAAGATGTGCGAGAACTTTTCTGGTTTGCTTTTTCGTGGGGATCTGCCATCAATCTCCAGCGCGACGACATCGCCGAACTGGCATCGCTTCCATTTATTGTAATGATAATGACCCGCGTCCGCGAACTCGATGAGAACTATTATTTTGGCGGAGCCTTTTTATTTGAGGGAATGTATTTTGGAGGACGCCCTCCCATGCTTGGCGGCGATTTCGGGAAATCGGCCAGATCCTTTGAAAAAGCCATGGCTGTGACCGGGAAAAAACTTCTGCTGGTTCCCTATTTTTACGCGCGAACCTACTGTATTCAAAAACAGGATTTCAAGTGCTTCAAGGATAACCTCCATTATGTCATAAATGCCCCCGACAATATTTTTCCGGAACAAATGCTTGCCAATGCTCTTGCCAAAAAAAAAGCCGAAAGATTGTACCTGCACGCTTCCGATTACTTTATTGAATCTGAAAAATAATTCATGAAGTCCGAATTCAAGGGCATCGTTTCGGTATTGGCTTCAGCGCTTCTTTTTTATCTCGCTACTTTTTTTGTCAAACTGGGTCTGGAAAATTCTCCTCATCATTCGCCGGCAGACACCGTTGTATATCTTGCGGCAAGATTCTGGATTGGCTATTTTTTCATGGAACTCTGGTTTCCCCTGTTCAGGACAAAAGGCAAAACAAGAGCCTCAAAAATGCCCGTCGTGAACCGGCGCTGGTTGTGGCTGCGCGCCTTCTGGAATCTTGTCGCCGTCATGTTTTTTTACCTCGGAGTAATTTACGGCAATGTCACCGCCGCCAATATACTGAATATGACATACCCTGTATTTGTCGCGCTTTTATCTGTTTATTTTTTAAACGAAAAACCCGGAATCATCACATGGGTCGGCGTTCTTTTCTCGGTTGCCGGGGCAATTTTTGTTTCGATCAATGTCGGCGCCAGTAGCTGGAAAATTTCAACGGGAGATATTTTTTCTCTGCTGTCTGCCGTAACGGCAGGCATCGCCATTGTGGCGCTGCGGATCATCCGTCTGACCGACACAACCGAAGCGGCTCTCTTTTATAATTTTCGACTGGGGTTTTGGGGTACGCTTGTACCCGTCATTTATTTTATAATTCACCGCAATATCGAAAACTATTCGGGCGGATGGGTATATCCTTTGCTTTCCGGGATTACCGGCATTCTTGGTCAGGCGGCATTAACATATGGTTTTAAATTTGTCACCGCAGTTCAGGGGTCTATACTTTCTGCCGCGCGTCTTGTGTTTGCCGTTGTTATCGGATGGATATTTTTTCAAACGGAAATTACCGTATACAGCATCAGCGGAGCCCTGTTTATATTGCTGGCCAACATAATTTTATCTTTTAAAAGAAAATAACGGAGATCCGGGCAGGAACTTCAATATTCACGTCAGTATCTAATAAAATGGGCAGTTTTGGGGCGCGAAGCGCCACAAAACTGCGCTAATTTAATTTATTCTGACTGAATTGCAGGTTCATTCCAGGCTCCTGGCCATGAACAAAATAAATTGGTTTATCGAATGTCTGAAAATTCCAGTATGTATTCGGGCTGCCAAAGGGCCACGATGACTTTTTGCCGATGGCCAGAAAAATATCTATTGCAAACAATATCTATTGCAAACAAAGAGGTTAAAAATGAAAAAAATGATCTGGATCGTGTTTTTTTTTCCACTCGCATTATGGGCCAATCTAAATAATGATCTTGCGGAAGCGCTGAGCAAAAACAACACAATAGCCGCAAAAAAACTGATATCGCAGGGCGCCAATGTAAACGCCATGGATGCAAAAGGCTCCACGCTATTAATAACCGCCTCCGAAAAAGGAAATATATTACTTGTACAATTCTTGCTACAAAACGGAGCCGGGGTCAATGCCCGCGATGCCAACGGGAACAGCGCCATTGCAAATGCTGTCAAAAACGACAGTATCGAAATTGTAAAACTTCTTTTAGCCAACGGCGCCGAGCCAAACACCATGAATAAAGACGGTCTGCCGGTTCTGCTTTCCGCCACAAAACAAGGTTTCATGGATTGCGTAACAGCCCTGCTTGACAAAGGCGCCAATGTCAACTATACGGATACGGACGGTTCTACGCCGCTTCTTCATGCTGCACAGTCAGGGCATCTCGAAATATTGAATATTCTTCTGGAAAAAGGCTCCGATGTAAATGCAAAAAACAAATTTGGTCTAACGCCGCTATTTGCGTCGCCTCTGAATAATTTTCAAGTAATAAAACGCCTTGCGGAAAATGGCGCCAATGTTAATACGAAAGACCGGGCCGGCGATACCATACTAATGAAAGCTGCCTCTTCCGGACAATCCGACGTTGTGCCGGAGCTGATGAAAGCCGGCGCCGATGTCAACGCCCGCCAGAAAACAGGAGGAACTGCATTAATTCTGGCGGCTACAAATGGACATTTAAAAATTGTTCAAGAGCTGATCCATGGAAAGGCCGATGTCAACGCAAAAGATATTTATGGTCAAACCGCCATTTACATGGCCTTTAAAAATGAATACATCGATATCGCATATGAGCTTTACAAAGCAAACGCCGATTTGAGCCCAAAATATCTGCTCATATTAGCTTCAGCCAAAGGGAAAATAAAAATCGTCCGGGAAATTCTGGATTCAAATTACGTTGCGGCTCTAAAAAAAGAAGACAGTTTAAGCGCCGCCCTCAAGAAAGCATCTTCCAACGGCCAGATCGAAATTATGCGCGAACTGCGAAAGGCAGGCGCAGAAGTAAATTCCCTGGAATCCGGAAGAACCGCCATGAGCGTTGCATCTGCAGTCGGCAATCTTGCCGGGGTACGCGAACTCGTTAAGTCGGGAGGCGACGTCAACCTTCAGGATAATGACGGCTCCACGCCTCTTATTTACGCCTCCTCCAACAATCATGGCGATGTTGTAAAATTTCTTCTCGATAACGGCGCGCGTATCGACATCAAAGATAAAAAAGGCGCAACGGCGCTAAAATATGCTACTGAAAAAGGAAATCAGGAAATTGTCAAACAGCTTAAGAAAGCGGAATTAAAACAATAACCGTCGCGTCCGGCACAGGCAACACTATTTGTTTCGGGTACAAAATTCGTAAAGAAAAATGGTCGCCGCCTGCGCCACATTAATGCTTTGAACGGTACTGGTCTGGGGTATTTTCAGGAGTACATGACATCGCTCCCCGGCAAGCCGCGAAAGGCCGCTTTGCTCGGAGCCAAAAACCAGAAAAATAATTTTATGGCGCGTTTTTAGATCGGCGACTTTTGCGGGAGTTAAAACCTCTCCCGCAAGAGATGTCCCGACAATGCAAACATCAAAATTGTCCACCCATCCCTGCAAAAAAGAGGCAATGCGCCCGGTGTGCATTACGGGCACGTTTACAAGGCTTCCCGCCGAAGATTTCATGGCCGACTGACCGATGGGCGCGCTTTCGTGTTTTGACAAAATCAGACCGTTGGCTCCAAAAGCGGCAATGGATCTGGCAATGACGCCCAGATTCCCCGGATCCTGAACAGACTCCAGTACCACAAAAATACCGCCTTTTAAAATAACTTCTTCCGTAAGTTCCGGAATTTTTATTTCTGCGCTGCGAATCAGCACAATGCCCTGATGATGTTCGCTGCCCAGGAGCTGCGCCAGCCTTTCGCCGGAAACCGAAACCACATTTACGCCGGCCTTTTTTGCCTTGTACAATATTTCCTGGATTCTTTTCCCCGGAGTTCTGGACACAAGCAGCTCATCGCCGGGTAAAAATCCATTTTTTGAAATGAGTTCGTCTACGGGATGAAACCCGCCGGTTACGCTGCGTTTGTTTTCCGATACATTGTCTTTCATATATACCTGTCCGCAAAAAAACACTCAACGCCTGCGGCGCAACCATGTGCGCCGCGCCGCCGGGGCGATCGCAGCGCCCCGGCTCTATGATTTTTTTTGAAGACGGCTTCCCTCCGGCGTATCAACAATGACAAATCCGGATTCGTGGATTTGATCGCGCAATTTGTCCGAAAGGGCGTAATTTTTTTGCGCCCGCGCTTCATTTCGCTTTTTCAGCAAATCTGAAACAGCCTCCGGAGCCTCGTTGATATTCTGGTCGGCCAGTTCCGGAGCGTCGAGATTTAGCACAGACTCAAAATCACCGAACAGTTTTTTCAACCCCTCCAATAAACCCGAAGACAGACTGTCTGAATTTTCGTCGAGATATCCGTTGACGGTTTTTATGGCGTTATGGAAAACCGCCAGCGCGCGCGCTGTATTCAAGTCGTCCTCAAGGTGCGATAAAAAATCTGTTTTCCATAATTTGATTTGTTGGGACAATTTTTCCCCAAAACTATTTTCTTGCCCGTTAATGATTTTTGCCGATTCCAGCCGCTGATAAAAATTATTGATTCTGCGCAGATTCTGGGCAATTTGATCGAGCGCATCCTTTGTAAAATTTATTTTTGCACGATAATGCGACGATAGTAAAAAATACCGCACGGCCTTTGCATGATACCCCTGTTTCATTAAATCTCTAAGGGTAAAAAAATTGCCTTCTGATTTGGACATTTTTTTTCCATCTACCAACAGATGCTCGCAATGGATCCAGTAACGAACAAATTCATGCCCGTAAGCATTTACGCTCTGGGCTATTTCATTTTCATGATGCGGAAACATTAAATCTACTCCGCCGGTATGAATATCAATTGCCCCATTAAACAAGGACTCAATCATTGCCGAACATTCCAGATGCCATCCGGGCCGTCCGCGTCCAAAAGGAGAATCCCAGGCAATTTTTTCTCCGGATTTTTCGGATTTCCAAAGAACGAAATCCCGCACGTCTTCTTTTGTATATTCATCCGTATTATATCTGGTTCCTGTTTTTATGGACGATAAATCTACCCCGGAGAGTCTGCCATAATCGGAATATTTTGCAATGGAAAAATATACCGAACCGTCGAGGCGGTATGCAAATCCTTTCTCTTCCAGAGTTTGCACGAGAGAAATCATTTTACCCATATAATTTGTAGCATATGGATAGTGGTCAAAACTGTCGATACCAATTTTTTTTATATCTTCAAAAAAAGCGGCGGTAAATATATCTGTGTATTGTTTTAAATCGCTTATGTCCGGATCCGGTTTTTTCTCCAGCGTTCTTTTGATGGTTTTGTCGTCCACGTCGGTTATGTTCATCGCATGCGTCACCTGATATCCGCCCAGTTTCAGCGATCGTCTTAAAATATCGGAAAAAACATACGATCGAAAATTACCAATGTGCGCGTAATCATAGACCGTTGGTCCGCACGAGTAAATTTTTACCTTTCCGGCTTCTACGGGCTGAAACTCCTCCAGCCGCCTGTGATATGTGTTGTAAAATTGAAATGCCATATTTTAGTTTCGGGACGACTGGAATCGAACCAGCGACCGCATGCCCCCCAGACATGTGCGCTACCTCTGCGCTACGTCCCGTATACGTCAGAAACCAGCCGCCGAAACGCCGTGTCAATCAAATCAAACGGACAATTGCCCATAAATGGACAGCATAAACAGGGTTCTACCGTATTAACTCTCCGGGAATAAACAGGGATTGGCAAACATTTGCATAATATATTTTTTCAAAGCTGTGTTAGATTCTCTTTGGCAATTTTTTCTCTGAGCGTTCTTTGATACCAAGAATCATCTTTCGCTCCATGATAAAATGTGCCGGCTCCAGAAGGCGCATGAAGATTTTACTGATCCACACGGGTTTGAATTGAGCGATCCTTGACCTGACAATCAATCGAGAACTCTGGTCTCCGGCTTTTTCCAGGTTAAATACCCAGGTTCCGCCGACCATGGTTTCCCCAGCAACATGGCCTTTTGTACCCTTGGGAGTGATCAATGTCCCCGAAAGTACCAATAGATGTTCCGGTTTAATTTCTATAACGTTTATTCCGCCTGCCTTCGAAAATGGGATCAAGTCTCCTTTTTTTAGGTTTTGCAGTGATGGGATAATTTTGTCCGTGTTTTGAATATCGAGGCCGATCAGACTTTCAAGCCAATCATAGCTGTAAAATCCGCCTCGCCCCTGCCCCATTTGCACGAGCCAGGGCCATACTTTTTCAGGAGAAACGTTGATATCTATGGCGCGAGTCGATGTCATGACTGAATCAGGAAGAAGTTCGTCGCCGGGCATAACGCGCGTCACTTCTGTTGGCGATGTTCCCCAATGCAACATGGATTGGCGGGTCGCCGATAAAACGATCACAACAAGAATAAAAATACTCAGAAATATTAATAAGAATTTTTTAAGCATGAGAGTTTTTCCGTTTCCTTTCATTTTTCACAATTTTGTTAATTAAAATTTTGCCTTGAGCCATGCACATGGGAACGCCGCCTCCAGGAGTTACCCATTGCCCGGTCATATAAAAATTCCGCAATCCGGGCAATTCCTTTGGTAATGTCTCTCCAAAAGTAAATGCTTTTATAGTGGGTACCCAGCCTTCGTATGAACCTTGCCAGTTGCCGGTGTAGTTTTCCCAGGTAACCGGCGATGCTATATCGGTAACTTCGATTTGATCACGGAAACCTGGAAATCTCTCGCTCATAATATCAATGAATATATTTAAAACTTGTTTTTTAGCGCGGTGGTATTCAACGTTGTGATTATCATATAAATTTTTCCAGTAAAAATAGTCTGTTTCAAACTGGGCTTTAATGACGCTTTTTCCCTTTGGAGCAAATGCAGAATCCTGGCAGAAATGAATGAAGCCAACCCAGTTTGTTTCCTTACCGCCAATCAATAGCGCCTTTTGTAACTTGAATTCATTGATCTCCGGCATTCCTGAAAAATCACGATTAATCCCGATACTTATCGACATAATGGGCGGCCATAAAGATGGATTTTTATAAGACCATATAATCCTGTCGGTAAGATATTTTTCATTCAGCATATCATATAACGTTGTGCGACCATCTGCTGCGGAAATCACAATGTCGCCTGAAACTATTCCCCCATTTTCTAATTCGATTCCCCGTGCGATATCGTTTTCGATAATAATTTTCTTTACTTTATTCTTATAATGAATTTTGCCGCCAAGCTCCAGATATTTATTTTCAATGACAGACGCAAAATTTAGCGAACCGCCTAGAGGAAATCCGCCCTCCTTTTTATGCATAAAACTAAGCGGCATAATGCACATCAAGGCCGGCAGACCCTTGACGGGAAAAAGCCTGAAAAGAATTTCTCTCAGATCCGGGTTGGAAAAAAGCTTTCTGAAATAATCCTCTATCGTGATCTTATTTAAAATAAAAAATGAAATCATGAATGGAAACATTTTTAAAAAATTTACAATTCCAAAATCTCCAAAATCGCGATCCATTGGCGGATTAAACCTGATGTATTTTCTGATTAATCGAAGATACTTCTTAATTCCTTTTTTTTCTTCAGGGAAAAGACGCAATAATTCGGCTTCAAATTTATTTACATCGGTATACGAAGTAAAAGTTTTATCGCCCAGAGTGATTTCTTTAAATCTTTCCGTATAATAAAATTTTACGTTATCCGCAACTCCAAGATCCTTGAAGATCGGATATAAACTTGTACTCTTGTTTGATCCAATCACCCAATGAAGGGTATGATCAAAAAGGTACGCCTTTCGTGTCCATGATGTACAAACTCCTCCGGGTATATCATGCATCTCGTAAATTTCCGATTCAAACCCGTTCATTTGTGCATAGCAACCGGCTGATAATCCAGCCACGCCGCCGCCGATAATTATTATTTTCTTTTTCATGTTTTTCCTTTTTTTGGGGCAGGGGCTTGGCGCGCCCCACGGCCGCACATGGTCGCGGCCTACCCCCCGCATTTTCATTTGCTCATCTCTCGTAATATCTAATCAATTGAATTGTCTGTACTTTCTTGTTTTCTCCCAGACCTTCATATTTTAAAAACCGGCGATCATTTACTTCATACCAGTAGTAATATTTATGCGGCCAGAAAGCCGCTATAATTTTGTTGCTTAAGCCCATTTCATACTTTAACGCTTTGATTTTTTTACCCTCGATAATTAATTCATCTTCGCCGGCCTGCTTTAAATACATATCCACGGTTCTATTTAATTTACTTTGAAGAAGAGTAAATTTCATGGTCTCATTTTTTTCGGGGAAAATCTGGCTGAACAAATAGAACAAAGAGCCGTTGCTATCGAACATATTATTTTTTAAGAAATATTCATTTTTTACATCGCCAGATATATTTATTTTCTTTTTGATGTAATCGTAAATTACCTCAAGAAATATTTTCCCATCGCCATTGGTGTACTCAGATTTTTGAATTTCGGTTTTGTTTTTAAACTGAACAACCTGTTTTTCTTTTTTGTGGTCAATGACGATCACCTCTACATCGTTAAGGTTGGTTGAAACCACCATACTCTGTCGACCTTTTCCATCGCCTGTATCGATTTCCATTTCGTAGTTATGGGTTATCGCAAAAACGGGATAAGAAAAACAAACCACAGAGACGCAGATTAAACCAAGATTATTTTTAAATTTCATTTTTATACTTCCTTCCTTTCCCTAATTGAATTTCAAATTATTTTCACCTGAAAGATTATACGCTAACGAAAACAGATGAAATGAAATAAATGATAATCCGAAACTTTTTATCATCTGCGAAACGATAAAGGCAGCGCTCAAAATCTGCGGATAATAATAGACGGCCAACGTTTTAACGGCAATGCCGAAAATTACCGACCAGAATATCAATCTCGCCCCGGTTTTTCCGGGGCTTTTTCCTTTTACAGAAACCGCCTGATGACTAAAAAATCGATGTAGAAAAATGCTTACGATTATGGCTGCTATACCAAACAATAGGGCAGACAATCCTTTGAGCATTGAGGCAAATTGAAAGGCTTGAAAATTTTTGTTAATCATATAATCATCCAGCGCATCAAGAAAGTTCACGCCTGCGGCGATCTTGGGAATACGTAGCAGGGCAAATATGAGCAATGACCAAACCACCGCTTTACTGGGAGGCGCATCTTTAAATCCTGATTTTATAAGAAATTTTTCTACGGAATAAATCCCGAAAGCGCCTATCAACGTAGACAATATCAAACCCGGCTCAAGGAATATATTATTTAACTTGTGCAGAAACAAAAACATAGAGGGAATCTCTGTGTAAGTTTTTCCCATCATGATTTCAATATCCAGTAAGTCAGCCACACCGAGTACGGTGGGAGATACTATGCCAAATAGTGCAATAAACTCAAAAGCAATCGCGCCCAGATAAACTTTTCGAATGTCATTCATTTTTCACTCCTTTTTTGCAAAATGCTTTTCTATATTTTTTGTCAGATCTATACCATCTTTTGCCAGCAACGATTTTGCAAGATAGTAA
>JAOUFE010000200.1 GCA_029858425.1 Spirochaetia bacterium
GCCCGCTGCCAGCGGCAACTGGTGGACGCCGGGAACCTATGCCAGCGGGGCAACGCTTGCCTATACCGATTTTGCAGCGACCAGTCTTGTTGCCTGGTTTGGCAATTCATTGGTAAGCGGCACAGGCAACACAATAACCACACAGCCGGTTAAAACCAAGGCCGCCAATGCGCTGGGTCTTTTTGACATGAGCGGTAATGTTTGGGAATGGGATTACGATTGGTACCCAGGTTTTGTCGGTACGTACCGCGTGTACCGTGGCGGTAGCTGGGGCGGTACGGCGAACTACGTGCAGGTTGGCTTCGTGAACTACAACTACCCGTTTTTCGAGAACGTCGACTTAGGCTTCCGCCCAGCGAGGTCGCCTTAATGCCATCCATGGCAACGGCGACACTTGCGCCTCCCTGCGCATCGGACTCCATAAACGGCCTTGCCGTTTATGGAAGTGAAAAGTGAATAGCGAAAAGTGAGCAGTTGAAGATTTTTGGATAGCATATTAAGGTACCGCCGAAAGCATCGAATTGTACCATTTTCCGTGCCAGCGCATTCTCTTAACTTTTCACTGTTCACTATTCGTTATTAACTGTTCCTTGTTCACTATTCGTTATTAACTGTTCACTATTCACTGTTCCGTAAGCGTCAATTTTCGCCATCTTTACAAAAAGAAATTTCCGTGCTAAATTTCGCGCATGGAAACAAACGAAAATATTTCAGCACAAGAAAAATGGGTAAAATTGATTGGACAGTGGAAAGAGAGCGGCCTTAGCCAGGCAGAGTTTTGCCGGCAGCACAATTTTGACCGTCGCTATTTCTCAAAATGGAAAAGCAAATTGGAGCAGGGGAAAAACGAAACTCCTTTTCTGGAAATTCCTTTGAATGTTCCAAGAATTTCACATCGCTACGATTTAAATATCGGGCTTAACGTTCGCGCCAACGGCGAAATCGTAATATCCATCAGGCGATAAAAAGTGTGAATTAAATCAGGAGCAGCTACGATGGCTTTTACGCGGCATTGATTTTTTTAAAGCCCGCGAAGAATTAAAATATTCAAGGGTAATATAAAATAATTTTAAGGGGCAAGTCTGCCCCTTCGCGCGAACAGGGTCTCGCGCTACCCCTGACATTTTTTTTGTTGGCAAGATATATAATATAAATATATATGTCACATGATTGCCGGGCTGGATATTCAGAACTTGCCGGATAACGTCGATGAACTAAAAACGCTGCTTTTAAATTATTACAATAAAAGTTTAACCCTTGAAGAAGAAAACTGACTTCTTCGGCGTCTTCGCTTTGCGCATAAATCCGAAAAATGGACAAACGAAGATAAAATCCAGGCGTCTCTTTTTGATGAGGTCGAAGCGACGATAGATAAAGAGTCCCGTTTACAAGAAATCATCATTGTAAAAAGTCATGGTCGGAAAAAAAAGGGGCGCAAGGCGCTTTCTGCAGATTTACCAAGAAAAGAAATCATACACGATATTTCAGAAGCTGAAAAAACCTGTGATTGCGGCGAAAGACTGCACAAGATCGGCGAGGATACCTGCGAAGAGCTTGATTTTGAGCCCGCAAAGTACTGGGTCAACAAACATACTTATCCTGAATATGCCTGCAAACATTGCGAGGGGTTGTCTGATGAAAGCAAACCCGCCGTTAAGAGCGCCGAAAGAGAACCGCGGATTATAGAGAAAAGTATTGCTACTCCCGGACTTCTTGCCTATACCCTGGTATCCAAATTTGAGGATCACCTTCCCTTTTATCGTCAGGAACGAATTTTTGGGCGTCTGGGGGTTGATCTTCCCCGTGCGACCATGTGTAACTGGTCTATACATGTGGGCGAAAAGTTACAGCCGTTACTTGAAATAATGCTCGAAGACATCAAAGCCTCGGCGCTGATTGCCGCTGATGAAACGCCCTTACAGGTTCTGGGTGAGCCAGGGCGAAGCAATACGGCAAAATCGTATATGTGGCTTTTTCGCGGAGGAACAAAAGAAAGGCCGGTTGTGCTTTACAATTACCGACCAACGCGATCGGCAACTGTGGCCGAGGAATTTTTAAGAGGTTATCATGGGGTGTTGCTAACCGATGGATACAAGGGTTATGACATGGTTGGCAAATCTGAAACCATCACACATGCAGCCTGCTGGGCTCACGTGCGCAGATATTTTAAGTATGCCGTTGATGCAATTCCAAAAAACAGTAAAGATACGATCGCATCGGAATTCATGGCTCTGATACAAAAACTTTATTTAATTGAAAGACAAATTAATGAAAATGATTTACCCGTTCTGGAATACCGCCTGAAACACTCCAAAATTATTGTTGAAGAAATTTTCAAACTACTGAATCATTGGCAACCCAAAGTGACTCCCGAAGGTCTTCCGGGAAAAGCCATTGGCTATGCCCTCAATCAGTGGCCAAAGCTTCTGATGTTTCTGGATCACGACTTTTTGCCGGTTGATAACAACCTTGCTGAAAACGATATCAGGCCATTTGTACTCGGTCGAAAAAACTGGCTTTTTGCTGGAAGCCCGCGAGGCGCCCACGCAAGCTGTGCAATATTCTCCATAATTCAAACGGCAAAACTCAATGGCCTGGAACCTTATTGGTACCTCAGATATTTGTTTGAAAAATTA
>JAOUFE010000201.1 GCA_029858425.1 Spirochaetia bacterium
GAAAGATTTATTACGGTAGCATTAATGCGACGCAAAAACTCAATGATCCGATCATGGGCACAGCTTTGTTTAGAGCCATTCAACTCGAAAATCTCCCGACAAGCGAACATCAACATGTTATTGTAGATAAAAATACATGTGATGTCCTGGAAATATATACCGATCTGGAGGCAATTAACCTCGAAGAACCATTAAAAAATTATTTCCAGAATGGAGAACTGTATCGCGTTAAATCGATCAATTTCGAAAAAATCAATCAAATCCCCAATCTAAACAAACTTTATACCCCTAAAGATTCCGTAAGCGATGAAGGATATGAAAAGCTGTAGAATATATTTCTGTTTTGCTTAATCCTGTGTCTGCCCCTGCAAAACACCCATCATGGCCTTTTGGGGGGACTGATACTGGCTTGCACACTTTGATTTATTTACCGCCTGAAAAAACAGTATGAATATATCTTGTCGAGTATGCAATCAAGCCGCCGGTAAGAGCAATCATCACCGGGATATCGCTTATCCATTTATCGTGAATATCCAGTAGATAGCATACACCCGAAACAGAAATAAAAAATACTCCGGCCTTTCCCCAGTAGTTTGGTTTCCCCAAAATATTTCGCCGCGTAAGAAGAAAATATCCAAAAAAAGCTCCATAAATTTCCCTCAATACAATGTACATAAACAGCCAAAACGGATATCCGCGCTTCAAATAAAGCAGCGTCATTCCTCCAAGAATCGTAATTTTATCTGCAATTGGATCCAGATATTGACCAAGCGGAGTTTGCTGGCCTAATTTTCTAGCCAAATAGCCATCAAAGTAATCGGTAGCAACCATCATAATGATGATTGAAATAGTTTCAAAGCTGTATTGATTTATATACTGTTCTGTCCAGATTAAAAACCAGACGGGAATTAGAAGTACTATTCGGGAAAAAGATAAAATATTGGGTATGGTAAATACTCGATGGCTGAATAGTTCTCGAAGAGTCATGGGGCAAAATTACTTTTTCAAGATTGTACTCTCCCGAGAGGGACCAACAGATATCAAGCGAATTGGAACGCCACAAAATTTTTCAATGGCCTGAATATAACGCCGGGCATTTTTGGGTAAATCGCCAAAATTTTTACATTCATGAACCGGTTCTTTCCAACCGGGAAATTCTTCATATAAAACTTTGATGTTTTCATAATCAGAAGAAGGAAAATAGGAGATTCGTTTACCGCTTAACTCATAACCAACGGCAACCTTGATGGTGTCGTAAGAATCAAGCACATCCAGTTTTGTCATTGCAATGGAATGCAGCCCGTTTACTCTTGCAGCATGCCGAATAACTTCAACATCAAACCAGCCGACACGACGGGGACGGCCGGTTGTGGCGCCGTATTCATTCCCAATTTTGCGGAGATGTTCAGCCTCATCGCCAAACAATTCTGTCGGGAAGGCGCCCTCTCCCACCCGCGTTACATAGGCCTTGGTGATTCCAATTACATTTTCAATATATTGAAAATTAATTCCGCTGCCGGTAATAGCTCCTCCCGTTGTTGGATTGGAACTGGTGACATAGGGGTAAGTGCCAAAATCCAGGTCGAGCATGGTTCCCTGGGCTCCCTCAAGCATAATTTTTTTTCCCGATGCAAGCTCCATATTTAAATAATAGGAAACATTCACAAGATACCTTCTTAATTTGTCTGCCGTTGTACGCAAATATTTTGTAACTTCCTGTATTTCAAGCTCAGGAACTTCATATATTTTTTTTAGAATTGTATTGTTGTGTTGCACAAGATAGGGCAAACGATTCTTATAAAAATTTTCCGAGTATAAATCGGCCACCCTGATGCCTGTTCTTCCCACTTTATCCGAATAACAAACGCCAATTCCGCGTTTGGTTGTTCCTATTTTATTGTTCCCCGAACTTTCTTCGGACTTTGAATCGATTAATTTTTGATGAGGAAGAAGAATGTGCGCGTTATCAGCCACACGAAGACGATCTTTGTATTGAATTCCCCGTTTTTCGAGGGCGTCCAACTCGCTTAAAAATGCGTCTGGATCTATGACCATCCCTCCGCCCAATACGCAAATAACATCCGGATACAAAATTCCCGAAGGAATCAAATGAAATACATAGGTGTCGCCGTTTACCTTGACTGTATGCCCGGCATTGGCTCCCCCCTGATATCGAACCACGATATCAATATTATGGGAAAGATAATCAATAACCTTGGCTTTCCCTTCGTCTCCCCACTGTGTCCCGATAATTAATGTTGCAGGCATATGCCAGATTTAGAACCATGAATATTCCAACAAACCATTTTTTATTCCGTTTTATACGTCAGGGGTGCGGCGCAATCCTTTGCTTGCAAAGAGTGCGCCGCAGGGGCAAACTTGCCCCTGTTTCACTTTTCTTTTTTTGCTGATGGTGCTGCCTGCATTTATTATTTCCAGTTATCTTTAATTTCTGCTCCCGGATAATCGCCAGGCGTTTTATCGATCATTATGGATATCAAATCGCATGCAAAAAGAAAATTTCCGGCTGATTCAGCTGGGTTGCTCGTGATTTTCAAGCCATCAAATCTAAACTCATAAACTTTGTGATTTATCCGGTTGCGACGGGCGATATCAGGCGGCAATGTGACCTC
>JAOUFE010000093.1 GCA_029858425.1 Spirochaetia bacterium
CCGAAGACAGTTATAAAAAGAAAATGTACTATTATAGTGCGCGTCTCTATGACCATGGAATTGAAGTCATAATGTCTATTTACAAAGACGCGGGTTGGAATTTCCCCAAAAGCAAAGCCGCTCCTGCCAAAGAAATTCTATCTTAACTTTTGAAATGGAGTTACGGTTAAATCCCAAAGTTCAGAGGCGGTTCCGGGAACAAAATCTGCATCAAAAAAAATAGCATCTACTTTCTCCCCAAAATTCAAGATAATATCATCCAAGTCTTCCAGGGGCTTCTGTCCATGCAAATTGAGCGAGGGAGCCAGCAAAGGCCCATTATAATGATTTAGCGCTTCAAAAAAAAATTCATTGTCTTTTCGCGATGGGACACGGACAGCGATGGTATTTCCGTCAGGATAAAACATATTTTTCCCCTTTGGTAAAATCAACGTGTTTTTTCCTGGCATCAACATTTTTAACTTGTCCAGCGCTTCCGGTTTCAGGGATTCCATGTTTACAATTTGATCCAGAGGAAAATTTGCAGGTAATACCAGCAGAAAAGGTTTGTCTGCCGGTCTTTGCTTGACGGCATGCAGTTTTTCAATACCATTTCCGGAGAAGTTGCAGAACAAACCATAAATTGTATCGGAAGGCATGACAACCATTCCTCCCTCCATTAGCAGGGATGCCGCTTTTTTAATTGCGGAATCAAATTCAGACTTTTTTTTTGCAGTTATGCGATATACTTCAGCCACAGAAGCTATTTATTGTAGATAACACAGAGAGCATTAACAAGACTTACAAAATTTTCATTGGTCAGGGAGTAATATACGCGATTGCCGTCGCGCCGATCCTTTAAAACGCCAAAAGCTTTCATCTTGGCCAAATGCTGGGATACCGCCGACTGCGACATTCCGGTCAATTCGACAATCTGGTTTACGGTTGAATCTCTGTCCTGCAAGGAACACAGTATGGTCAACCTTGCAGGATGCGATATGGCTTTTAAGCCTTGAACAGCGTCTTCGATATTTTCTGGTTTTATATGGATTGCCTTCATTTAGAATATATCAATGTTTTAATATTGAAACATTCTGTCAATAATATTTGCAATGACCCGACTGGCTCATCGTAAAATAATGGGTTCCGGCAGGAACGCCAAAGTTCACGTCAGGTAACGCGACGCCGGGCAACTTCTCTTTTTTCGGGGCTATAAAAATGGATTAGCGACTAAAAAAACATTGACGTATCAGTATCAAATCGGATTTCCGTAGCTAATGAAAAAAAGTATACAACATATGGGAACTTTTTTTTTAATTGCGACTTTTATCTTTATTTTTGAAAGCTGTAACAAGAAAAAAGAATCCCTTAAAATAGAAAATGCGTGGGTAACAGAAAGCATTCCTGGTAGCGGCATAAATGCCGCTTACATGAAAATTACCAATTTATCTGACAAAGACGAAACTTTACTTTCCATCGATTGCGATAATTTTGAAACGGCAGAATTTCACAGCATGACAGAGGAAGGCGGGGTAATGAAAATGAATCAAATGGATTCTGTTTTAATCAAGCCCGGTGCAGCAATGGTATTTGAACCAGGTGGCGCTCACATCATGCTTTTGAAAAGCAAGCATGATTTAAAAGCCGGACAAAAAATTTCATTAAATCTTCACTTTCAAAACGCGGGCATCAAAAGTCTGACAGGTGATGTTAAAAAAATCGAGGATGAGGCAAAATAGTATGAGAAAAAATATATTCATAATTCTTTCTGCGTTTTTTATTGTTACGAGTATTGCGAATTGCAAAAAGGAACCCCCCAAGTTAGACATGTTTCCTGAACTGGGAGGCGATTTTACGTTAACCGATCAGGATGGAAAAAACTTTAATTTAAAGGATCTTCGTGGCAAAGCGGTAATATTGTTTTTTGGATACACCAATTGCCCGGATGTTTGTCCAATTACTCTTGCAAAAATAGGGGCGGCATATAAAAAACTGGGAGACTCCGCAGATGGAGTAAAAACGCTCTTTATCACTCTGGATCCAGAAAGGGATAACTCTCAAAAAATCAAGAAATATTTGTCATATTTTTCCTATGGACCAATCGGATTAACGGGTCGCCTTGAGGATATTGTTAAAGTTACCGGCTTATTCAAGGTTCTTTTTGTGAAAAGATTGACTGGCAACACCAATGGATACCTTTTTGATCATTCAACGGCTGCATTTTTAATTGACACAAAAGGACGTGTGCGACATCTTTTTGGGCAAAATGACCGTGCAGATACGATGGCCACGGTTATTAAGGTACTTTTAAAACAGGGATGATCCCGCAATTCGGATAAATTTTATCTTTTTTTCCTGCCCGGGAAGAACAATTTGGTCACCCCGGGCAAATATTCCCTGAATTGTTTCTCTCCTGATGCTACTATTTTCTTATAGTTTTTAAAATCAAAAAGAGAAAACTGATCCAGGTTAAAATTTATAAAATAATCCATATTTTTGGTTCTCATGCGTATCAACTCCCTGCCCTCAAGATTTACTGCCCTCGTAATAATTTTTAAAATGGGCGGGTGGGTAATATTCTCCCATGCGTCCCGTATTGATAGTTTTTTACGCAGATTTTTAGGTTCAAGAAGTTTCACCATTGTAAAATCTTCAAGTGGAGCCACATTTACCGATAAAATTATACTGGCGCCTTTGGCTCTGATCAGATTATCAGGCACGTTATTTAATGTCCCCCCATCTGCCAGCAAATGAGAACCGACAAAGCGGGGAGGAAATATCCCTGGTAGACTCATGCAGCAAACGAGGGCTTCCCAGATTGGGCCTTTATCGAAAACATATTCCTTTCCGCTCTGCAAGTCAACCGCCGAGGTTACAAAAGGTATATATAAATCCTCAATTTTTTGATCGCCAAAAGCCTCTCTTACCATTTGCTCCATTCTTGCTCCTTTATAAAAGGAAACCAGGGGCAGGCGCGCATCCAGAATTGGTCTTTTCAGTACGCCAAAAAATTGCTTCATGATTTTCATCATACTTGCATAATTTTCCCCCCGCGCATAAAGGGCCCCAATAATGGCGCCAAAGGAACAACCAGAAATATAGTCAATCGTTATGCCCTCTTCTTCAAGAACCTTAATCATGCCTATATGTGCAAATGACCTGGCGGCTCCCCCGCCCAGCGCAAGTCCCCTCGTCTTTGAGATTAAAAATCTCGATAAGGTTTCCTTGCGGATAAAAACCTTGCTTTGCCCCCCGTAAGATTGCCTTTGAAGCGCATATCCGCTTTCGATCATGCGTATACTGCGTTTATCAAAACTTCTTACGCATTTCCTTAAGGATTGAACCAGATCTTTTTTTCGATCATTTAAATCTTCCTGGCTTTGCTCCCACAATACAATTTGATCAGCCTGCATCAGGATATTATTCGGAGATACACAGGCATCGGCTGCATAATCGTAGTAAACATGCAAAATAGAGTATTTACGTCTGAGGGCTGCAAGCGCGGAGACTGCCTGATTTGGAGACATTTTGCCAAATTCACTAATATTTAGCAATTTCATTGGCCGCCCAAGCGATAGCTCGCCAGTTCTGATTATTTCTTTAAGGTTGTATGCATAGTGCTCCATTTCTTCGAGAGGTATATGGCAAATGAGCCGACGCGCAAATAAACTTTCTATGGATGGAGATAATGAATCTTTCATGCGGCTGCCGATCAAGCGCAGCAGATTCTGACTGACTTTTTTATTTTTTTCCGCCAGCTCCAGAAATGTATGCCCGTCAATAGCGTATAGAATGGTATCCAGCACAGCCTGGGCCGTTCCATAATGAAGAGATTTTGTAAGGATACTTTGTTCTGAAAATACTTCCCCCTGGCCAATGTAGCGGAATTTTTCGCCGCCGGAACCAAGGCGGACAATGACTTCCCCGTATCGCACAATATACAAATGGCTGGAAGGATCCCCCGATTGATATATATAATCATTACCTGAAAACGAAAGTTCTTTTATTTGCCTGTAAATTGCTTCAAGCGTCGCAACTCCAAGCCCTTTAAAAAGAGAGACTGACTTTAGAAAGATTAATATTTCTGATCGCATCTATTTTACACTTAAATCTTGTTTTAAATTAAATAAATTTAAAACCGGGTTATGTTCTATCTTCATTATCCTTGTTTATAATATATCAGTTTCAACGGGAAGTTGGCAAGTATATAAACAATATTCGGGAAATTATTGAAAATTGAATGGACTTCTGCTCCCTGCTTTGGATAATAACTTTATGAAAACTGATGAAATCCGAAAAAAACTAAAAACGAGTTTAGAAAATGGATCCTTTACAAAATTTCTTTTGCTGATCGTAGTGGCAGCAATATCCTTTTTCCCTTTTTTCTCCATTCAAATGAAGCTGAGGCGAGCCTTGGAAGGACAACCAAAATTATTAATGGGTAGCTATATCTCCATCGTTGGGATGGTTTTTATGCTCATTTTATTAATTATTATATCCCGACCAAAAAAATAATTAGCGTTGATACTAAATTTCAATTAATTTATCCGAAAGCTCATTCGCGTCATTTCCTTCGGGCGGGAAATGCAGAGCAAGAATACTGGAACACCTTTCTATTGCAGCCAGAAAGCCTTCGCATATTCTTTTATTTCGTACATTTTCAATAAATTCATCGACAATGCCTTGCCATTCCTCCGGTTTTACGCGCTCATTAATGCCTTTATCTGCAATAATCTCAACATATCTTTCCGCTTCTGAAACAAAAAAAAGAATCCCTGACCGATTTTTGGTTGCAGCTACATTTTGAATCAAAAATTGTTCCATAGCAAGCCTTCTTGCCTGATTTTTCTTTATATGTCCGGGAGTCATCAGGATGGTTACCCACTCCATTTGAAAAATCAGATATAACACCAGAAGTGTCGCAAACTGAACATCAAGAATTCTGGTTATATTTTGGAATGAAAATATATATATCAATATTATTGGCACTATGAGCGCAATCACAGCCGACCAGATTAATGGAATGTAAAAATACGAATCGCTTTTTCGGGCTAAAACCGTTACAAATTCCCCGGAGCTTTTTGCCTCGGCTTGTTTTACAGCATTTTTTATCCGGATCCTTTCTTCCTTTGTTAATATTTTCATAAACCAACCTTTCACCAGTTTCCGGAAGCTCCTCCGCCGCCAAAAGAGCCGCCTCCGCCCGAGAAACCGCCGCCGCCAAAGCCTCCGCCGCCAAACCCCCCACCGAAGAATCCACCGCCAAAATGTCCCCGCCTGTTGACATTATTTCGCCTGAACAGCATACAAAAGCTTGGCACAACAAGAATTAAAAGCCATATAATTAAATTTATATCAAACTTGCCGTTGTGCGACTTTTTCTTGTTTACCGCTTCATCAATTTCAGCCGTTTGATCATCATTGAAAAGTTGTATAACAGTTAAAACTCCCCGTAAAAGCCCTTCCTGATATTTACCGGCTCTAAACTCGGGTTTTAATATGTTCTCAATGATATACTTGCTGCGAGCATCTGTTATTACCCCTTCAAGACCATAGCCAACCTCAATACGCATCTTTCTTTCTTCCATTGCAATTAGAATCACAAGACCATTGTTCTTGTCTTTTTGACCGATTTGCCAATGGCGGGCAAGCCTTACAGAATAATCGCTGATTTCGTTACCTCCAAGATTTTTTAATACGGCTACGACAATTTGAATGCCTGTTTTGTCTTCCTCTTCCTGCAACATTCGCTGCAGTTTTTGATACCCGGAATTATCCAGTACTCCGGCCTCATCTACAACTCTGCCCGTCAGCGCTGGAAAAATATTCTCTGAAAACACCACCCCTGGAAACAATAGCGATAAAACCAACCCGATAGTTACAAATATTTTTTTTTTGAGCATAAACACAAATCAACGGCTCTTACATAAACGATCCCCTTAAAACTTTACCTCCGGGGTTTTTTGGGCGGCTTCGTCGACGGTAAAATTTTCTTTTACAACAGCGTCTTTATACATCAGAGACCGCCACCATGATCCTGGAATTGTTCTAAGTTCCGTATTGTATTTTTGTACCGCAAGAATGTAGTCCCTGCGGGCAACTGAAATTCTGTTTTCAGTACCCTCCAGTTGAGATTGCAATTCCAGAAAATTCTGATTAGCCTTTAAATCTGGATACCGTTCTGCAACCACCATCAGCCGGGACAACGCGCCTCCGAGCGAGGCCTGATTTTGCTGAAACTGCGCAAAGGCCGCCTTGTTGGTTAAAAT
The DNA here is from genome assembly GCA_029858425.1 of Spirochaetia bacterium. Lineage (GTDB taxonomy): Bacteria > Spirochaetota > Leptospiria > Turneriellales > JAOUFE01 > JAOUFE01. Next base: position 6,249 of record JAOUFE010000093.1, read on the forward strand.
ATCAGCCGGGATGTTCGTTGAGGTAACTTTAGCTCGCGCCTCGGTAACTTCCACAAGAAGTGATTTTTCATGCGCGGCATAACCCTTTACTGTGTTTACCAGCATGGGAACGAGATCTGCACGCCTTTTATATTGATTAAGTACCTGAGACCAGTCTGCCTTGACCTGCTCATCATAAGTTGGGATGTTGTTTATACCACAGTTTTGAAAACTCACCGCCAACGTCAGAATAAACAAATTGACAATTAAATTTTTCTTTTTTATCATATTCTTTTTTATCATAATCATCTCCTGATTCAAAAGCTTCGACATGAACTCGATATTCAGTCCAAATGATTTAAATTAGAACAATTTTGGGACGCCTCGCGCCTCAAAATTGTGTATTTTACTGCATTTTGACATGGATATTGAATTTCCTGCCTGTAATCTCAAGAATATGTGACGATCGGGGATAACCTTCAAGTCGTCAATAGTTTTATCCAAAACACGCAACTTACATCATTCAGACTGAATTTATGGTTTCAGCCCGAACTCTTTAGCCTTGCTCCCCTATTTATCATCTTTATCATCATAAAGCGATTTATATAATTTTTCTTTTTCTGAATCGCTGGATTTCCGGGAAGGTTTCTGGATTTTTGCCGCATCGAGTTTTTTAAATTTTCCTTTAATAAAAATTCCGGCAATTCCTCCGAATATAAGAATAATGACAAGAATAATGATTTCCGGGTTATGCTTGAAGGGGTAGCTTCGATAGCGCTCTCCAAAACCTGTCTGAAATTTTTTTACATATTCCGGATATTTTTCCCGAATGAGCGCAAAAGACGGATCTGTATGAACCGCATTTCCAAAACCGTAAATAAAACCGTTGATAATAAATTCTTCGGATTTTCCGGCGAGCAGATTCTGGTCAATCACATCGCGAATTCCCCAGGCGATGCATCTTATGTGATTGCAATACTCTAACGGTTCATTGCAGCCGCAAACGCACATAATTTCCTCTGAAATATGTTTAAACTTTTTTGCAAGCTCCGGATCTTTTAAATTGGAGTGAGCGCTCTGGGCAAAAAGATTTGTCAGAGAAAAGAACATTGCAAAAAGAAACAGACGCATTTTCAACATAAACTCAATCGCCCAGGGCAATTGTGCCTGTAAAGTAAATAATGGAGAACATCATAGAGCATGGGCATGAACCTCAATAATCAGATCAAAATGTATTAAAATGCGTGTTTTTGGGGCGCGGAGCGCCCCAAAAACACATCAGTCTAAATCATTCGGACTGAATTTCGAGTTTCAGCCTGGCCGCCAGGCTCCATATTGGTTGACCGTTTATATAAATCTGAAAGTATAGCAAACTATGGATAAAATTGTACTTTCCGGATTTCAAATTATTCTATTTTGCGCATTTTTTTTTATTGCATGGATCTATGCGAGCTTTGTTCTTTTACGCCGCTGGAAGCTTGCAAAATACGCGCAACCATTTACAACACAATCGAGCCTTGGGCAGAGATTAAATTCTGTTTTCATCAATGTCCTTCTTCAAAAAAAAGTATTGAAGGATCCCGTCAGGGGTTTGTTTCATGTTTTTGTTTTTTTTGGTTTTTTTGCTTACTCCCTGCACACCCTGAGTCAGTTTGTAACGGGATTTACAGGGAATTATGAATTTTACATCCCGTCATTTTTTGGCGAAAGCTTTACTTTTTTCTATGAAAATTTATTGGATCTTTTTACTCTCCTGGTTATTCTTGGAGTAAAATTTTTCTTTATTCGACGATACTTTTTCAAAGCGCCCGAGCTGGATCGTCCTTCGCCCCAAAGTATTATTATATTATCTCTCATAGCCTTGCTAATGGTTTTCACTATAATGGAAACATCAGGGCGCGCGTATCTTGCCGGAACACCCGATATTACATTACCAAGATCGTTCATTGCTTACTGGGTGAGCAACAATGAGACAGCCTCCATTTTATTTACCGCAGGCTGGTGGGGACATGTTTTAACCATTTTGGTTTTTTTAATGTATGTACCGGGATCAAAACACGCACACTTGTTCTGGGCTCCGATAAATTTCTGGTTTCAGCCATCAAGCCCTCGCGGCAAAATGCCGGACCTCGACGTTGAAAAATCACCGGTATGGGGAGCCGGCAATGTTCACGAGTTTTCGTGGAAAAACTATCTAGATGCGCTTTCCTGCATAGAATGCGGACGCTGCCAGCTTGCCTGCCCCGCATCGCGAACAGGCAAAGTTCTTTCTCCCAAAAAAATTATGACTTCCATGAAACATGCTCTGGTTCAGAAAATGCCCGTCTATGAAAGCAAAATGAAAAAAGGAGAAACCGCGCAGTCTATTGTTGAATCGGGCGAATGCCGGATTATCGATCAGGTTATCAGCCGGGATGAAATCTGGTCATGTACAAGTTGTTATGCCTGTGTAGAGACCTGTCCTGTCGGCAATCATCCATTGGAACCCATTTTGCAAATGCGCAGGTCGGTTGTACTAAACGAAGGCGCCATGCCGCCGCAACTTCAGGGCGCTCTTACCAATATTGAAAACCAGTATAACCCGTGGGGACTCAATCAGGAAGACCGCGAAAAATGGCTTACCGGAATGCCTGCCGGGGCGAGCGTTCCCTTGATGAGAGATTTAAAAGCCAGAGGCGAGAACCCGGAAATTTTATACTGGGTGGGCTGTGCCGGGGCTTATGATGAAAGAAACAAAAAAATTGCATTGGATTTTTCGCAGATTTTAAACAAGGCCGGAGTATCTTTTGGCATTCTGGGAACAGAGGAATCCTGTACTGGCGATTCTGCAAGGCGCGCCGGAAATGAATATCTTTTCCAGACTCTTGCCTCGGCCAATATTGAAATGCTGAACAATTACGGGGTTAAAAAAATTGTTACGGCATGCCCCCATTGTTTTAATACGCTCAAGAATGAATATCCTGGTTTTGGCGGTAATTATGAAGTGTTCCATCATTCCGAATTTTTATTTAGCCTCGTCAACGAGGGAAAGTTGAAGATTAAAGATGCTGCTGAACATTCGCAGGTCAGCTATCACGACTCCTGCTATCTGGGAAGATATAATGACAAATATGACCAGCCCCGTAATGTACTTTCTTCATCCGGCAAGCAAATTGTTGAGCCAATAGAGCAAAGAGAATCGGCAATGTGTTGCGGCGCCGGAGGCGCTCAAATGTGGATGGAGGAAATGGGAACCCAAAGGGTCAACAATATCAGGACACAACAGCTTCTGGATACCGGAGCCCGAACCATCGCCACAGCCTGCCCATTTTGCATTACCATGATTGGCGATGGAATAAAAAACAATGGATTGACAGAAAGTCACAAAGTTCAGGATATCGCCGAAGTATTGCTAAAAGAGGTGATTTAATGACAAACATTCATAAAACTGCTCTGGTAGATGAAAAAGCCCGGCTTGCAGAAAATGTCGAGATTGGACCATTCAGCATCATTGGTCCGGACGTAACGATTGGCGCAGGCACAAAGATCGGCGCCTACGTTCAAATAAAAAACTGCGTAGAAATTGGTAATGAAAATCAAATTTTCCATGGTTCCAGCATCGGGGAATTGGGGCAGGATCTGACGTTTAGCAACCCCGAACCCAAAATCGTTATCGGGAATAAAAACATTTTAAGGGAAAATGTGGTTATACATCAGCCCGCCAAACAGGGAAATACCACCCGTCTCGGAGATCAAAACTATATTATGTGCAATGTGCATCTGGGGCATGACGTTAGAATGGGGAACAACAATATTATTGCCCCCACGTCAGCTCTTGGAGGACATGTGGAGCTTGAAAACAATGTGTATATTAGCGGGCTCGTTGCAATCCACCAGTTTGTCCACATTGGTCGCTATGCAATCATTGGTGGAGGCACTCCGGCATTGCTCGATGTTCCTCCTTACAGTATGTTGACAGGATCTCCTGGCGCCATTACCGGTTTAAATATGGTGGCAATGAGACGGGCAAAATTCTCCTCCGATAAAATTCAACTTGTCAAGAATATTTATAAGGCAGTTTTTATGAGGAATGCAATCCCTGCAAAAGCGCCTGATATTCTGGAAGGGGAAATGTTGATTAAATACCAGCCTGGTTCAGAAGAATACCTGCTCATAAAGCATTACATTGATTTTCTGCGCGCAAGCAAAAGGGGAATTACTCCAAGGCAGACGTAATCAGGCTTCCAGAAGATCGTTTAACGAAGACAGTACGGCATCAAGAGGAATGCCGTAAGCATTGCATACCTGCTGCAGAGTTTCAAACTGGTTTACTCCGCAATGCGAACAACCTCCAAGGTGATAGCCGGTTAATACAAGTCCTGCTTCCGGATGTAAATCCAGTACCTGTCTTACGCTCATCTCTGCCATGAATTTTGGTTTGCTTTGTGTTGCTTCGCTCATTATATCTCCTGCTCTGATCGGTGATTACATTATATATTTTTTTACAAAAACTGACTATTTTTTATAGCTGGGGGGTAGGCCGCGATCGCCCCCCGCCTGCGTCCAGATCCGGCGTTCGAGCCATGGAGCAGAACGCAGGCGGGGGAAGCGTGGCCGAGGGGGGAGTCCCCCCTTTTTCACTTCTAAAATGTTACCTTCATGCAATTTAAATAATAACGATACCTTTTTGCCGGAAAGTCCAGGTGGGCGCCAAACGTGCGGTCATCGCTGACATAAATTTTCGGGATTGCCATTTCTGC
>JAOUFE010000202.1 GCA_029858425.1 Spirochaetia bacterium
GGGATTGTCCTGGTCAAAAGAAGCCTTGATGTCGCAGGCAACAGGAGTATATCTGCCGTTTTTAAACTGCATCCGAACGGGATTTAGTTCCAGCGTAATTAATCCATAGGCATCATATGCCTGCCAGAGTTTTGGCAATTGCTGCACCAAAGGGCTGATGTATTCCTGCGGGCAATTTAACTCACGCAGGGCGTCAATAATATGGAATGATTTGATTCCCGTAATCGGGTTAAAAACCACTTCTTTTTTCTTGTCAGGCGCAACTTCTTCCACATCGACTCCGCCTTCAACAATAATCGTCATTACCGGCTGACGATAAACCGTGGAAGCATTGATGCTAATATAAATTTCCGCATCAGATGCAATAAAACCCTCAAAGGTCACGCCATTGGCTTGAACCGTATGATTTCCCTGATGATGTTTTGCAAAATAAAGTTCTTTTTTAGCTTCAATGGCTTCATGCAGGCTTTTTGCAATTTTTACCAGACCAGCCTTGCCTTTTTTGCCTATACCGCCCGTAAAAAATGGTTTGACAACGCATTTGCCGCCATGAGCAGCCATCAGTTTTGTAATTTCTTCAGTAGAAGCCTCTTCTGTGAGACTTGGCGAAACAGGAAACTCTACCATTTCCAGAATTCTTCGGCCATATTTTAAACCAGTTAATTGCATGTTTTACCCCTTTGAGATTATACAATATCGCATGGGAGGCTCAAATTTTTTAAACACCCGATCAATCTTTTTTTCCGGGTTCATACTCGCAATTCCCAGCCCGGAAACCTGGGCAAGATGTTCGATATTCACGTCAGAATCTAATAAAATGCGCGTTTTTGGGGCGCTGCGCCCCAAAAACGCCTGTTTTTATCAGTAATGAAGGTAATTTCTGGGTAGCAGCCGGAATCGCTTGACCTATGGATCCTTTACACCGGAACATTTGGTGAAATCAAGATTAAAGGTATATTTTCCCGATGCAGTCAAATCTGTCCCTTCTACAAGCTGGCATGTAATTGGATAATTAACAGCTTGAACTTCCCAATAGTAAGTCATGGTTATAACACCATTAGCATCCGGTTTTACTACAGTATAAGAGCTATATACACCAGGAGCCAAATATCCAATTGTCAGGCTTGTACTGCCATCTATTGTCACACGCGAAAAATCAGGAGTTGTTCCAGCCGGAGTACTGTTATATGCTCGAACCTCATAAACACTCGGCGTGAAGATTGAACATGCTCCTGTATTAAAAACAGCCAACCACACAATAAATACAATAGTATTTTTATTTATTTTTTTCATAAGCCAATTTTGGGATGAATTCCTGTACTGTCAATATTTTTCTCTCAGAGGCGAATTACCCATTTTTTATCTTGATATCTGGAATCATTTTTTATCTTGTACTATAATTATAAAAAAATTGGAGAAAATACGAAAATGAACAATTTTATTGCAATGATTATACCTGTTTTGCTTATAACGCTTTCCTGCCATAAAATGCCTAAAGAGGTATGGGTAGAGAAATCCGGGCTTTATCCAGAGGGTCTGGAATATGATTCCAGCGGAAATAACTTTTTCGTGACCTCCTTAAAAGAAGGCATTATTGGAAAAGTAGACAAACGGGGACATTATACAAAGTTTATTGAAGATCCCAATTTTATTTCTGCCATTGGAATTCGGGTGGATAACAAAAGAAATAAATTATTTGTCGCTAACTCTGATCCTGGAGTAAGCATCAAGACAACCGCCAAAACACAGAAAAAAATTGCCGGGCTGGGAATATTTAACCTGAAAGACGGCAAGCTGATAAAATACGTTGATCTGGGCGCTCTTCTTCCCAAAGAAAATCATTTTGCCAACGATATCGCCCTTGAGCCAAAAGACGGCTCTGTTTATGTTACCGACAGTTTTTCTCCGGTAATTTACAAGGTTTCCACAGACGGAGATGCGCAAATATTTTTGCAAGATAAAAAATTTGAAGGCAAAGGGTTTAATTTAAATGGAATCGTTTTGCATAATGACTATTTGATTGTGGCCAAAGATAACGATGGAACCCTGTTTAAAATTCCGTTAAATAATCCAAAATCATTTAAAGAAATCGATGTAGATCAAAAAATGGAAGGAGCCGACGGTTTGCTACTGGATAACGAGGGTAATCTGATTGTAAGCGCCAATGGATCTGCCAATACAGTATATCTTTTAAAAACAGGAAATAATTTTGATATGGCAAGAGTGGTTGCATACGACAACAACGATTGGAGGTTTAACACCACCGGAATTCTTGTTGGCGAAAAAATATATATCCTGAATGCGGAGTTAAATATGTTGTTTGGCGGCAAACCCGATGTAGTGCGCTATGAAATCCGGCAGATTACTTTTTAAAGGGAAATTCCATGAGCGTATTGCTTGAATTCAGCATGTTCCCTACCGACAAAGGCGAAAGCAAGTCGGAATATGTTGCCCGATCCATTCAAATTATCCAGGACAGCAAACTGCCGTACAAAATGGGCGCCATGGGAACGACAATTGAAGGCGAATGGGACGAGGTTATGGCTGTTGTCAAACAATGCTTTGACGAAATGTGC
>JAOUFE010000203.1 GCA_029858425.1 Spirochaetia bacterium
TTCGGTTACATTATTACCCAATATTCAGGAATTATTGCGCCGTCTTGAATTTAACGCAAATTTGCAGGTAAAAAAAGATTTTGAAATATCAAATTTCAGTCTGGGTTCCATCGAAGCATACCACCTGGAGCGGGCAATTGAAGAATCTATTTCGAACCTCGCCAGGCACTCAAAGGCAAAAAAAATTCATTTCAGACTGGCATTAAAAAATAAAAGAGGATTTTTTGCAATTGCAGATAACGGTGTCGGATTTGAGCTTGGGGCGAAAGATTTCCATGGAATGGGACTTGAAAACCTTCAGTATCGCGCGCAAAGGCTTAAAGGCAGGTTGCGTATTTTTTCCAGACCAAAAAGAGGAACGATTGTGGCGATTCGTTTTCGTACTTAGGTCAAATGCCCTATTGACTTTTTTAGAAAAAGAATTATCATAGAGTATGCCATATAAAATTGCAATTATTGAAGATACTCCCTCTATTGCAGCCAGCCTTGAGAAGATTATTGGAACAAGCGATGATTTTGAGCATGTACTGACCTGTACTTCTGGAGAAATTGCTTTAAAAAAAATTCCTGTCATCAAGCCCCAGATTTGTTTGTTGGATTTAGGATTACCAGGAATTGGAGGAATAGAAATTCAACCGCTTCTAAAAGCGAATCTGCCTGATCTTAAAATCGTTGTTTTTACTGTACATGAAGAGGGCGAAAAAATAATCCAGGCCATCCAGAATGGAGCGGATGGATATCTGCTGAAAGATACAGCTTCCGAATTATTGCTGGCTGAATTAAAGGTGATTATGCTTGGCGGGGCCACTCTTACTCCGCGTGTAGCCATGAAGGTGGCTCAGTTGTTTTCTCAAACTGCCGATCTTCAAAAAAATACAGAGAATCAAGGCGCTGTGCTCACGGATCGTCAGGCTGAAATATTGAATTACATTGTTCTTGGGTTTACCTATTCTGAAATTTCTCTTGAGCTTGGCATCAGCCCGCATACGGTCAGAAGACATATCGAAAACATTTATCAAACCTTGCAAGTGCAGACAAAAGCTGAAGTCGTGAAATGGGGTCTGTTGTCCGGATTTGGAAAAAAATTAAAGTCAGGTTCCATAAAACGGCGGAAACCACATTTGAAATAAACAAAGCGTATTTCCAAGAGCACGAACTTTGTTCGGTAAGTTTGTTTTTTTGCCCCCACGGGGGCAAAAAACAAACTTACCACGAACTGAGTCAGTACTCATGCGTATTCCAGTTGATTAAACCCATGTTTGTCCTCCAATAACAAGGGGTTATCTAAAAAGTCGAAAGTTCACCACGGAGCGCCGAAAACACGGAGATTTGGATGAACTAACGCCTGAAAAGGCATTTATTTCGTATTTTCTCCTTGCGCGGTGTCCTTCGTGGTGATATTTTTAGAGAACCCCCTTAAAAAACACTATTTTCTGGTGGCGAGATAGTTCCATACGGTTGCGCCAGATGCCTCATTTTTGCATTGGCCTGTGTGCGTTACCGTTACAGCTGTTCTCATAAAGGTTGTGAACCCAACCCGGTTATCGACTGCGTTGGCACCGGTCTGAAACGCAATAGAGCCATCCGCATTGATACCAAGCGTGCGCGTAGATGCATTGTAATCCGGACCGCCGTTGGTTGCGTTGGCCGGATTTGCCGAGGTTGCGCTGAAATATGGCTGTACCCCTGCGTAAAACACGCTTCCATTTGGATCAATGGCCAGATTCACTCCGCCATTTTCGTCACCTGCGACAGGAGTAACGGTATTATGCGCAACCAAATACCGTTCATATGTCGGCGTGCCTGTACCAAAGTAGGGAATAATAAACGGCATCACTCCGCATATATCTTGAAGAGCGCCCCCGTCAGATTTACAACCGCCCATGCCGGGGGACGCATTGGCGTCTGTCCAGACAGAGTTTGTCAAATCCACCAACAGGGTTAGCGTTTGTGTAGAGCCTGCAGTTACCGTAAACGGGGTTGTCATGGTAATGCTTTTGGTGGAGCATGCCCATGTAATATTGGTAAATTCGGGCGTACTACCTGTGAGCATGCCGCCTGCTGCGGTTGCAGAGGTAGAGAAAGGCCCGCCCGCTACCGCGCCCGCGCTAACAGTACCCATAACAGATATCGTGGTAAGACTGGTTCCGCTGGATCCATCTGGACAGGTATACAAATTGATGGTTGTATACGTTGCCGCTTCGATAGATGCATTTGCCGCTGCTGTTCCAATGGCCGCCAGAGCTGTTGGATCAGCCATATCCACCATGCAGCTTGCAGAGGTGGTTCCAGTACATTGATACAATACCTGTTCCCCGAGGCCTCCAGCCTGCGCAATGGAAATTTTCATAACCGGGTATTTGTAACCTGTCGGGGTAAAGCTTGCCTGTGAACCCCCGGCAAATAGAAACGACGGGAAACCAAGAAGAGCGATAATAATAAAATGTAATTTTTTCATATTATATCGCCTTCTGTAATACCAGATTTACAGTTGCCTTGGTACTGGTGCTGGTGCTGGTACTCCCATTAGCAGTAC
>JAOUFE010000094.1 GCA_029858425.1 Spirochaetia bacterium
TTGCGGAAAAATGCGCGCGGCTGCCGGATTATCGACGCTAAATGACATCACTACCGGATCTGAGGGTTTGGAAGCCAGAGAAATACTGATTTGCCCCGGCGCTCCGCCTTCCGTAATGCTGAGTTCTTTCGGGTTTATTTTGAGGGACGCATCGCCCTTGAATATGGCCGTTATGTTAAAGCTGCCCGTGCAGCGCGCGCCGCTTGCCATGAGCAATATATAAAAAATCGACAAGATAATTTTCCAGGTTTTTCCATAATTTATGGGCATTTGGATTGACATATAGCGAATTATATTCGCCCTGTCAATTCTTGTACAAAGAGGCGTTTTTATGAAGCACATCTTTATGAAGCACATTTTTCCCTTGACAAAGCAAACCATATTTCAAAAATTCCGTTATGCGGTTAAGGTTTGCATTTTCTTTGATTTTTATATTTATTTGTTTTAGCGATATCTTTGCAGTTTCTGAACGTCGCGTATTGATTATGGATTTTAAAAATATTTCACAGGATCCAAATTATACCTATCTGGAGCCTTCTATTACAGAAGCAGTTATTAAAACGCTAAAAAAGTCGTTTGTTTTTGCTCTTTTCCCTGAAAAGGAATGGAAAGAGGTGGCCAAGCGAAATTTCTTTTTTGAGGACAGCTTCTCTACCCCCTCTATTGGAATGCAGTTGGGTTTGCTTGGCAAGCAGGATATTGTAATCGGCGGGGGATTTACCATTGAAAACAATAAAATTATTGCGAAAGTTCATATTCTGGGCATTGCCGATCGTAAAATATTGAAATCATTTGAAGTTACCGGCTATGCTGACAGTCGAATCTGGGACAGCGTACAAAAAATTGCCGATACGGTAGCCGCCATCGCAAAAGATGTTTTACCCAACACGCAGGAATGGAGCAGCTTTGCTGTTCAGGGAAGAAACCAGATTTCTATTTTTGCCCATGTTGATCCTATACCAATTCCAAAGGCCAGGATCGAACCTTTGCCCAGCGGTACTGCTTTTACAATTAACCCAAACGATTTTAATCTTGCTTTAAAGTTTGCCGTGGATTATATGCGAATCGGATTATTTACCGATAACTTTGCTTTGTGGGGAAATTTAAGCTATACAATGGCCACTCGAAAATTTACCGCCTCAGGACATTCGCCTGAAGTTTCTACCGTTGCCGGAAAGCTGGATTCTTATCATGTCTCGGCAGGGATTGCCTACCGCGTTTTTCAGATTCAAAGTTTTTATGTTTTTCCGCGTCTTGGCGCCGGGTTTTATTACAATACAATAACCATGGATTTTACAACATTAAATAATCCTCCCAGCGCAACCACCGGTAATACCGACTTGACAAAATTGAGCGCAAACTTAACCGGCGTTTCCTTGAATGCTGATTTAATCCTGGGATACCAGTTAATGGAGTGGCTGACAGCCGAGCTGATGGTGCAATATGAACAGGTCTTTTTAAAGCCGCCCGTTCAATATTCCAATTTATTTTTTGCCCTGAATCTTGGCGTGAAATTTTAACATGAAGAATCCAGTTTTTCGGGAAATTTTTTCTTTAATTTTCTTTTTTCTTGTTTTTATGATAAACTGTTCTGCTCCGGTTCAAATGAGCGCTGTTTTCAGGGGAGATTCCCCCCTATATTTTAATTTAACGTCCATGAGTTTAACAGAGGCCGATATTAATTCCCTCTCCTTGAATTTAAATAGAAAACCAACTGATAATGTTGTGGTTACTCTTTCTTCCAGCTCAACGAGGGTGGCGATTAATCCTTTGCAAATAACATTTACGCCAGACAATTATGATCAGCCGCAAACCATAACCGTATCAGGTGTGAACAATTGCAAGTCAGACACGGATGAGACCATATCTATTACCACTTCGATCGCAAGCGCCGATACGCAATACAGCACGGCTGCGCAGGTGAGCATCCCGGTTAAGGTACGCGATGCATCAGATAATCTTCCGCAAATATCTTTTCAGCAGACATCGGAAATTGTTACCTCGGAGCTGGGAACCATTGCTTTTTTTACAGTCAATCTTTCATGCGCTCCAACAGCCGATGTTACGATACCTCTTGTGGTTGACAAACAAACAGAAGTTTCGGTATCTCCGACGAGCCTGGTGTTCACCTCTGCAAATTTTTCAACCCTTCAAACCGTTACCATTACAGGCCTTCCCGATTGTATTGCTGACGGGAACAAGACTTTTGTTGTTTCCAGCGGTAATGTCTCGACTTTAGATACCCGCTTTGCAAGATATACCAATGCCGCAGGCAGTAGCCAGATCCATTCGCAGGTTTCCGGAACAAACAATGATTATCAGGGAAGCAGCGATACAAATATATCTCTGTCATCGGGCAGCATGGATATGACGCTTGATTTTACGAACGGTCATCCCGATCCCTTTATCAGTTTTTCCGTCAGTTTAACCTGTCCGGTTACTACTACGGTGTATTTTGGTTTTCTTGCCACAGATACAACAAATACAGCAAATTTTTCTCTTGCCGCCGGCGCATTTGGCGCTACCACAAGCTTTGCCAAAGTGAAAAATACTACCTTTGGAAATTCATTTCTTTCCTTTAATTCCACCAACTGGTCTTCCCCCCAAAGCGTGCTTATTGCGCTGGATACAGTCACGGCAAACCTTGCTTATATGAAAAGTACAACGACTGGTTATAATCTAAAAACCCCTGTTTTTTCAGACAGTACTGTTCATAAAATAAAAATGTTTCAATCGCAGGGCGATGTGGCTCAAACAGCTGTTGCAACACCCGCCTATGCCGCCAAAACATTAAACGTGAATATCACCGTAAATTCCTGGTAAACATATCCTGGTAAACAGAAATATTTGACGGCAGGTCTTTCTGTAAACCTGTGACTTTATGATAATACAGGAAATAATAATAGCCCAGGTGTCTCCGTCTACCGGGGCAATAAAAACCGAGTCACAAACCGGAACCACTCCAATAGTTCCAAAAACAGACAAAACTGATCCCATTGGCGCCGTATGGACCATGCTAATGCCACTTTTGCTGATTGTTGGTTTATATATTCTCTTTATGAGACCCCAATATAAAAAAGAAAAAGAGATGAAAGAATCTTTAAAAAAACTCTCCAGGGGCGATAAGGTGGTTACCCGGGGCGGAATATGGGGTACAATTGCGGGAATCCAGGAAGATATTGTGGTAGTGAAGATTGCAGAAAATGTAAAAATTGAAGTAAGCAAAAGCGCAATAGAGGCGGTCAACCCACAGGACAAAGCAGACAAAAAAACGGCAGCGAAAAAATAGTTTTTTTGAGTTAGCCATGCATTGTTTTTTGAAAAACACATTTCGGGAAATTCTTGTTGTAATCGGCATTTTGGGAATTTTATCCGTTTCTGTGTATTCTCAACCGGTAAATCCTGATGAACAGAAAACAGATCTGCCTGTTGAGCCCGCCAATAAGAGCAATCCCGATGCGCCGGATGGGGGAAAAAAGCCAACAGGGGATGGCGCGTCGGCTGAACCATCTCAGGAAGCTTCATCGCTAATCGGGAATAAAAGCCAGGCCGCATTACCTCCGCGAATTCTCGTTAATCCAACATTGCAAAATCTGATCAATGACCAACTCCACCAGACACCGGAAGATCCTTCTTTTCTATATGAAACAAGGTATATTCCAGAGCATAAAAATGAGCAGGAATTCCTTTCTCCTGGCCTGGAAAAGGTGGTAGTCAAGGAGCGAATCAAAGAAGATGTAGATTTCAGAAAAAGTCTTGGAAAAATTAAAATAAGACTTCCCGATTTGACTCAAACACTTGTTCTAACCAGCATAATAATAATTATCCTCCTGTATCGGGTTCGAGCGCGCAGACACCCTGATATGCGAAGATAAACGAGGAGAAGGTTTTGTCGAATAGTAAATCAAGTTTTTTGATCATTTTTTTGGTAATTGCAATATCCGTGCTTTTTATATGGCCAAACATTGGAAAGAAAACTGTTGATGTGCATTTTCAACCTGGTCTTTCAGAGGAGCAAATTCATAAATCGGCAGAATCTCTGAAAGATTATTTAAGCCGTTATTATTCCGGAAGATACGAGGGGTCTCTTGTCGAAACATCCGCTGCCCCGGAAGATATGTCCAAAGAATTGCCCCAAGACCTGAAAAGCAAAAAAGAAAAAGAGTATATTTTCAGAGTAACCGGAAAATTTGTGCAGGCTGCATTTATCAACGAACTGTACCGGCAACCGGGTGTTGATCCCGAAAGAATTATTGTCAAAAAATTATGGGTTGAGGATAATCTCAAGGCAAAGCCATTCAAGCTTGGTCTGGATCTTCAGGGTGGCATGAATTTGCTCATGGAGGCCGATTTTGATAAACTAAAAAGGCAACTGGATGAACGTTATCCGGAACAATATATTGGCGGATTAAAAAAAAGGCTGGAAGTTGAAAAAGATAAAAATGAAAAAAATAAAATTAAAAATGAATTAGATCAAATTAACAGAATTATGACATTTACCAGCGAGCAAAAAAAGGAATATGTTCAGGGCGCCATGGAGATTATCCATTCGCGCATCGACAAGACGGGCGTGGCCGAGCCGCTGATTCGAGTCCAGGGCGACGACAAAATTGAGATATCCTTGCCGGGAGTAGCTTCGCCGGAGCAGGCTAAAAAAATTGTTTCATCTACGGCAAGAGTGGAGTATCATTTGTCAGAGCCTGTGACAAACGGGGAAGGTCGATATCAGAACGCCGCCAATTCGCATTTTGCAAAATATGTAAAAATCGAATCTGAAGCACAGAGATACGAATACATCAAGGAAGTAGAAAAACTAATTAACCTTCCTGTGCAATATGGTATTTATGTTTACTGGAGCAAAGATCCGGAAATGAAAACAAAAAACACCATTCCGCGACAGTTTTTGGTACTCGAACGCAAAATATCCATGTCCGGAGACGATATTACGCCAAATACATACGTTGGTTTTGATCAGGAAAATGTACAAAATACCGTGAATTTTCAGTTGACACCGGAAGGTACAAAAAAATTCGCGAAGGTAACTACTGAGAATATAGGCAAATTTCTGGCCATCTTGATTGATGACAAGGTTCGTTCTTACCCGACGATTCGAAGCGCGATTGCGACGGGTTCTGCGCAGATTTCAGGGGATTTTTCCCCACAAGAGGCAAAAGATTTAGCGCTGATTATTAAAGAAGGATCTCTGCCCGTTCCAATGAAAATTGTGGAAGAAAGATCCATTGGACCTTCGCTTGGAAAAGAATCCATTCAAAATGGCGTATTTGCCATCGCTCTGGGAATGATGGGCGTCGCCATTTACATGATTTTATATTATCATATTCCTGGAATGATCTCCATATTCGCTCTTTCTTTAAATGTTTTATTTATGTCTGCGCTGCTGGCCATGATTGATTACACTATTACGCTTCCTGGTCTGGCGGGGGTTGTGCTGACTTTTGGTATGATTGTAGATGCCAACGTTATTATTTACGAAAGGGTCAGGGAAGAGCTTGGCAGGGGGAAATCCCTGAAGCTGGCACTGGAATTAGCGTTTGAAAAAAGTGCGATCACGATATTTGACAGCAATCTTACAACCATTGTAGCCGCCATTTTATTGATGCAGTTTGGAGTGGGGCCAATAAAGGGTTTTGCGGTAACTCTGTGTATTGGTATTTTAACATCGCTTTTTACATCTTTATATGTCAGCAAGGTTGTATTCTCCTTTTTGGTTTATGATCTAAAAGTAAAAAAAATGTCATTTGGTTTCGGAAAATATAAAAAAACAGACGTAATAGCGGCCGGGGGGAACAGTCGATGATTCCATTTATGAAGTTGAAATGGGTCAGCTTGATCGGATCCACTATTATCATTGCGGCTGCGCTCTATTATGTATACTCTCAAAAACACGGATTCAGGAAAGGCATTGATTTTTCAGGAGGAATAAAGCTTGAAGTCGAATTAACTGACGCTATAACTGTTGAAAAATTGCGCAATTTCTTTAAAAACATAAAAGTTGATGGAGTCGTACAAAAAGCGGGCAAAGGTATTGATAATGTAGCCAAAATAGAAATTGGTTCACAGGACGGGGAAAGTCTGGAAAAGAAAGCGGCAGACGATAAAAAGTTTTTAAGCTTTGGAAAATACTCTGCAAACTCCGTGGATTATTTAAACTATCTTATGATGGCGACATTTAATGTGGAAAAAGTAAATTTTTTGTCAGCCAGCCATGTGGGACCAACCGTTGGAGATTACCTTCAAAAATCGGCTGTTAAGCTGTTGTTAATGGCAGTTATTTTTATTACACTTTATATAACGGTACGATTTCAGTTTGATTTTGCGGTGGCCGCCATGGTCGCGCTTTTCCATGATTTATTTATTACAATGGGTTTTGTTGGAGTATTCCAGATTCCGCTTTCCATTCCGGTTATTGCAGCCCTGTTGACAATTCTGGGTTATTCGGTTATGGATACTGTGGTAATTTTTGACAGACTTCGGGAAAATTTGAAAAAAACAGGCACAAATGTAGCCTTTGAAAAACAGGTCGATATTTCTATTAACGAAACTCTGAGCAGGTCTTTCAATACCACGATGACAACGCTGCTTTCTATTCTTGCCATTTATTTTATAGCAGATGAAACGCTGCGGCATATGGCTTCCGTATTATTGTTTGGTATCAGCGTTGGAACCTATTCGTCCAACATGATTGCCAGTCCGGTTCTGGTAATATGGAACAGATTCTCAAAACAAAAAAATAAGAGTTTCTAAAGATTTATCTTTGAATTTGGATACACAGCAATATGTAATTGTATTTTCAGGGTTAAAAAGTTCTTTTTCTTAATATAATTGACCTTTGATTATAAAATATTCAATAAAATAAGCAGATATTTACTAAATATCATTTTTTTCTTTACAGATTTAAGCAGATTTAATACTATATGATTACATGTTAGAAATCAAAATACTTGAAGTGTCTGTTACTCAAATGGGCTTTGCGATTGTGTTACAGCCTCCCGGAAAGAAAAAAGTGGTGCCGATCTTTATTGGGCCATTGGAAACATATTCCATTTCCAGCGCCATTGAAGGTCAGAAAAATGAAAGACCGATGACCCATGATCTTATTAAAGCAATCTTGATCAGTCTGGATTTCAAAATCAAAAAGGTATTCATTAATAGTTTCCAAAATGGAACTTTTTATGCACGGTTGTATATATCTGCCAACCTGAGCGATAAAGATGAAATTGAAGTAGATGCGCGCCCTTCGGATTCTATCGCATTGGCAATCCGCTTTGGAGCTCCGATTTTCATTGATGACGAGGTTTATGATAAAGTAGCTGTGGATATGGATTTGATCAAAGATAAAAAAGGCGATGTTGATGAGGCTTTTTCGGATGTCCATGAAAATCAAGAAGAATTTCAACATGAAGAAAATATGGATAATGAACTTATACAAACTATTCTTGAAGAGTTTAACGAGAGTCCGTCCTTGAAACCTTATTCTCCGGCCAGACAATCAAAAGTTGTTGCAGATGAATTCAAGACTAAAAAAGAAGTGCTGGAGCATATGCTTGAGGCAGCTGTAAAAAAAGAAGATTATGAAGAAGCGGCTAAAATAAGAGATGAAATAAAGATCGTGGGAAACGAAGCTTCTGGTCTTTTACGTAAACAGGCTCAAACAAAAAAAGATTCAATCAACAAAAAAATGGATTAAGTATGCAGTTGACCCTGGCCATCTCTATATCGGGAATTGTTCTGGTTATCGCATATTTTGGCGTAAAGAATGTATATTTTAAAAAAAATGAAAATCTGGTTATTCAGAAAGCAAAAATAACCAAAATTTCTCTTCAACAAATTGGCCAGATCTGGTCGCCGGAGCTGTTGGTAAGTTATAATTTTTATTTTCATAAACATGTCTATTATGGCCAGGATTATATCAGAATAGACAGGATATTACCCGATATCCATTTGTATTTGTTTGATAGAAATTCTTTCCCTGTCCTGAGAACGGAGTATGGGGAATTTGCCGGTGAAGAGCACATTGAAACATTTATCCTTCAGCAAAACCAGGAAATACAGGTGGTATTTTGCACACATACCTTACCGGATTCAAAAATATATAAATTTGTTCCCGGAAGCAAATCTCTTTTTCAAAATACGGATATAAAATTTCCCTGGGTTTAAGTCTGGGCACGGACTTCAGTATTCACGTCAGAGTGTAGTAAAATGTGCGCTTTGGAGACGCTTCACGCTCCAAAAACCAGCTAATTTAAATCATCCTGACTAAATTTTGAGTTCCTTCCAAAGCTCTTTTAGAGTTTTTTGTTCAGGAAAATCTTTCCTCTTTTATGGTCAACAAGTGTTCCAGAGCAGATTGATATTTATCCTGATATATTAATATGGATGCATAGGTAATGCATTCTTCCATCGAAAGCGTCGAGCGATTTTTTTTATTTTGAACTTGATTGTCCATTGAATTGCTCCATTGCATGATCTTGTCCGAGCTGCCAAATTTTTTTATTAAATGATCCTGGATTCCCGGCAAAGGCTGAATTTTATTTTTTTTTCTAATAGACTCAAAAATTTCAATGGAAAGATCAAATTGATTTTGATGAAGAGCCGAGGTTGCCACCTTCATTAGAAGATCTTCATTTAACTTCTTTTTGTCAGACATCGAGAGAATCGAGAAGTATTCCATAACAAGATGATATTGTGTAATTGCATATGCCGAGGCTATTGCCAGACTCAGCGCAAAAAAAGATTTTTCCAGAGCATGCGACCTGGAAAGGTAATCGAGGGCTTTATGGTACATGGTTTTCTGAAAATAGAAATAACCCAGATTTTCCAGATATAAAGCAGAGCCATTAAACTTTTCCAAACCAGCCAACCAGAGATTTTCATGGTCAACTTTATTGTTTTGCTCGGAAAAAAAGCAAATCTCCAGCCAGTCTTCCGGTTTTTTGGCCAATTTTAACAGTTCTTGTATCAATGAGTTTTGAAGATCCATTGGAGCAGTATCTTTGTTTGCCTTTGCAAAAATTTTTTGCACCCGCCCATTTTGTTTTAACAAACTATTTTTTAATTTTTCTATTTCTGGTTCAAAGTATCCGATTTCTTTTTTATCGTCCAGTTCTTTTATCGTTACTGTATTCTTCATAAATATTTATCGGATTACATAGAATATTTTTTAATAATTTATTCCTGTTTTAAGGCGCAGGTTCAGGTTCAAGGAGGTTTGGGCATGAACTCAAAATTCAATGCTCCCAAACTCACGCAGGTAAATTGAAGAAAGATTCGCTTTTTCCCGAAAATTTCATCCCGGAATGGAAAATCCCCGCAAATTTTATACTCCCTGCCATAAAATCAAATTGGAACGCTGGTTTTACCTGCGTGAGTTTGGGAGCATTCAAAATTCATGCCCAGACAAGGGTTTATTCCCTGCACAAATTGACGTTTAGTCTTTTGCTGTCTGTGCCGATAACCTTAAGGATGAAGCTGCTTCATATTGGATTTTCAAATGTTGTTTCACTTGACAAGGTTGTAGCGATTATTTCTCCAGAATCCGCGGTTGCCCGACGGATACGGGAGGCGGCGCGCGATAAAAATGCGCTCATAGACTGTACCATGGGAAGAAAGTTAAGATCGATGATTTTAACAGACAGCGAATTTACTTTTTTATCCAGTTTACGAACAGAAGCTCTTCTTCAACGTGTGGATCAGTCAAACTCCAATGATTCGGAAAAGGATGCCGCAGCCGACGTGTAACTTTTTTTAATGTACATTTGGTCTATACAGGTATCTTTGTCCCCGTGAGAAATCTGGATAGCATCGTTGTTTTCGTTCATATACTGGCCGGAACAACCCTCGTTGCGATGAGCGCAATTATGCAGCTCATAGTTGGGCCAGCCATTGCTCTTTTGCCATGGAGCGCTGATAAAAATAAATTAACGGATAAACTAAAAAAACGGCGCGTTCCGGTAATAGACGGCGCGATTATTCTTCAAATATGTACAGCTTTGTATCTTTTTTATTTTCGATGGAATATGATAATTTCGGAACCGCTAATGAGAGTCAAGGTCGTATTTGGTACGGCAGCGCTGAGTCTTGCTTTTGCGGTACACTTTTATTTTCGCTATAAAAAAATAAATCTTGAGAAATCCGGCGATATGTCCAGCCTCCAGATTGTTAATAAGCAGACGCAGATTATGGAGAAGTTGGTGCTTATATGCGGGGCAATTACTTATATACTCGGTATCTATTTTAATCATATGTAAGCATGTTTTTTATGTCTGATATAATTCCAGATATCCGGATCCTCATTGAAACCAGGAAATATATTTTTTCCCATGTGAACGAACTGAGTGAATCACAGTTATTGCATATTCCGGAGAAGTTTAAGACAAACATCCTCTGGAATATCGGACACCTTGTCGCTACGCAACAAATTTTACATTACTTTTTAAGCGGTCTACCACCTTTAATGAAAGAAGATTCAATAAAAATAT